>NZ_CP041617.1:1200000-1500000 GCF_014217995.1 Campylobacter vulpis | reverse complement strand
ACTGACCATGCGAACGAATTGAGAGATAGGCGTGATGAGCTTGAACTTACACTTTCTAAACTTGTAAGTGCGGTAGCAAGTAAAAATGAAATTGTGCAAGATAATCGCTTTGAGCAAACTATAACCGACCCCGGACATCATTACAATCTTAGCGTTGAGGGCTTTACCATCGTTGATGGGGTGAATTTTCACCCTTTAAAGCTTGATTATGATGATAAAAATAAATCTTATAGTATTTATTATCAAACTCCAGATGAAAAAATTCACGACCTTACTGCGAAACTTAAAGGCGGTCAGCTCGGGGCACAGCTTGATTTAAGGGGGCGTGATTATGATAAGCTTGAGGGAACTTATGATAATGGAATTATTCAAAATTATATAGATTCTTTAAATACCTTTTCTAAAACTTTGATTAATGAAACAAATAATCTTTACGCCGCTTCAGCGAAAAATTCGGCGACTTCTGATTATTTGGAGGGCTTAACGGGTGATGTGCCTTTGATGAACTACGATAGGACGATACAGGCTGGAACTTTTGACATTGTCATTTATGATGAAAAAGGTAATGAAAAGGTTAGAAAGAGTATTACAATCGATGTATCGACAACGATGGACGATTTAATGCGTCAAATCAATGCTAACACAGATGATAATGGTGATAAAAACGCTGGGAACGATGTCGATGATTTCATCAATGCAAGTTTTTCTTACGATTCTAAAAGTAATAGCGGACTTTTTCAAATCAATGCCAAAAGTGGCTTTAAGGTCTCTTTAGAGGATAAAGGCACAAATTTTGCTGGTGCTTTTAGTGTGGGGGGTTTTTTCAGTGGAAGCGATGCGAGTGATATTAGAATTAAAGATAGTCTTTTAAATGACCCTAGCACGGTAAGAGCGAGTAAAAACGGCGTAGATAGTGGTAATGATATGGCAAATCAAATCATACAACTTCAGTATAAAAAGGTTAGTTTTTACAATAAAGACGGCACAATAGATGAGCTAACTATGGAGGAGTATTACCGCAAATTTACAGGAAAAATTGCAAGTGATGGGGAAAATAATAATGTGATTCATAAAAGTAATATGACTCTTTATAATTCTGTTTATGCCGAGTATCAAAGTAAAAGTGGGGTAAATACTAATGAGGAATTAGCCGCACTTATCCAGTGGCAGTCAAGCTACGGTGCAGCGGCTAAAATCGTAACAACGGTTGATCAAATGCTTGATACTTTACTAGGGCTTAAATCTTAATTTAAAAAAGTGTATTATAATCTTTTCAAATTTCTTTGATAAGGATTATAATGAAAAAAAATGAAAAATTGAGAGAGAGGCTTTGCTAAAAACTAAACTTGATGCCCTTGTAAGCGAGAAAAACACTGAAAGAGGCTTAAAAGAATTTGCCGACCCCTTGCAGGTGGCTAAACGATTTAGCGATCCTTATATCGCCTTAATGTGTGCTTTATTTTCTTATGGAAGTGCTAAAAATATTATGAAATTTTTAGAAAGCCTTGATTTTACTCTCATCGATAAAGAGGAAAAAAAGATTATAGAGGGCGTTAAAGACCTTAAATACCGCTTTCAAACAAGTGAGGACATTAAGCAAATTTTCATCACTTTTGCTAGACTTAAAAAAGCCTATGATTTAGAGGAAATTTTTACAAAACCTTATAAAAAAAGCGGCAAGCTTGTTGATGGAATTAAAAATTTCATTAATTTAGTTTATCAAATTAATAATTATACAAGTAAAGGTTACACGCACTTTTTTGGCACAGCTTGGCAAAACGAGCCAAAATCCCCTTTAAAGCGTTATAATATGTTTTTGCGTTGGATGGTGCGTAAAGACGAGCTTGATATGGGGCTTTGGAAACAAATTTCAACGAAAGATTTATTAATCCCTCTTGACACACACACGCAGAAAATGGCGTTAAATTTGGGACTTTTAAAGCGTAAAAGCTATGATTTTAAGGCGGTTTTAGAACTCACGCAAAAATTAAAAGAATATGATTTTAATGACCCTATTAAATACGACTTCGCCCTTTATAGATTAGGGCAGGGGGGAGCTAGTGGAGCTTGAGTTAAGCGTTTATGCGATTCTTTTTTGTGTGGCTATTTTTGCGGGCTTTATCGATTCTATCGTAGGTGGAGGTGGGCTTATCACTATCCCAGCTCTTATGGCAAGTGGTATCCCGCCACACCTTGCTTTAGCGACCAATAAGCTTCAAAGCGTTTTTGGCTCTTTCACAGCAGCAGCGACTTATTTTCGCTCTACCACTCTCCAGCATCTTGCTTGGGGCGTGTTTTTTACAGCACTTGGGGCGGCTTTTGGAACTTGGAGCGTTTTGCTTATTAAAGATGAGCATTTAAAGCTTATTATTTTAATCTTTTTAAGTCTTACCTTTCTTTACACAGTCTTTAAGCCTAGCCTTGGCAAAAGAGAAAGTGAGCCTAAAATTCGCAATATTAAAATTTTTCATCTCATTTTTGGGCTAATTTTAGGTTTTTATGATGGCTTTTTGGGTCCGGGGACAGGGTCTTTTTGGATTTTTGCCTGTGTGTTATTTTTGGGTTTCAATATGAAAAAGGCTAGTATTAATACAAAAATTCTTAATTTTTCAAGTAATATTATCGCTCTTTTTATCTTTCTTTGGCTTTATGATGTGCTTTGGCTTGTGGGACTTTTAATGGGTGTGGGGCAGGTTTTAGGGGCGTTTTTAGGCTCAAAGCTTGTGCTAAAAACAAATGGGAAATTTATTAAAGTGTTATTTTTAGTTGTTGTGGGAGCGACTATCATTAAAGTAGCGTGGGATTATTTTGGTGTCAAGGGGGAGACTTGAACTCCCGACCTCCGGCTTATGAGACCAGCGCTCTAACCAGCTGAGCTACCCTGACTTGTGAAAGTGTAATTATATCTTTTTTTACTAAAATTTGGCTGATTTTATAAAATTTTTAGCTATAATTTTCTTTCTTATCATAGAAAGGTGTCCGAGCGGTTGAAGGAGCACGCCTGGAACGCGTGTAAAGTGCAAGCTTTCGAGGGTTCGAATCCCTTCCTTTCTGCCATTTCTTTATTAATTTGGATTCCTTTATCGTTTTTATAGCATCTTGCCATTTGCAGGTTTTAGTTATATGTTAGCTTAGAACTAAAATTCTTCCATTCATTAAATTTGTTACCATCACTTCTTGTATTAATCTAAAAGTTTTTTATTTTTCTTTAAGCATGAATCATATAGTCTTACACCAAATATAATGTTCATTCTCAAAACATTTTTGAGTAACCTTTCTCCAAATTATATTTTCCTTTCTTTTATCTATAATAATAATTTCAACTTCTTTGACTTTACATATGAAAATACAGGCTCTTCTTACCCGTCTTTGCATATTGTAATTAACATTTGAATTGTTTTTTAAGAAATAAATTAAAAGCTTTGTTAAGTTTTTTATAATTAGAACCTAAATCTTGAATTGTTTCATGGTTAAAAGTCCTGTTTGGAGCAATGCAACTCTAAAATTTAAACTTTATTATATCTATACTTTTATCATAAGTAAACTCGTTGGGATTTGATAAGCTTTTTCTATCTAAAATTTTAAGTGTTTGTTGGCGACACTACAATAAGAATTTCTTAATATTTATGGTATTTTACAAATTATTATAAAATTTATTTATCAGTGTCAAATCACTACAAGTGAAATAATAGCAACTAGTGCCATTTTAGATAGAATTTTCATTTTTAATCCTTGTAGTAAAGTGATTTGCTTTTTTATAAAAAATTTGCATAATTTTAGCATAGTTTTTTTGATAACCATTTTCTAGAGAAAATTTTTCACATTTCCCTCCATAGCTTCCGCCACTAAACCTATAAAAAGTATGTTTTGGGATAAAAATGAGGCTTGGAATTTGTAAAATATCACAAAGATGCACTATGCCAGTATCCACAGAGATAAGCCCATCAAGTCTGTTGCAAAAAGCTACAAGAGAGGCTATGCTATCACTATTAACAAAGACTTTTAAATTTTCTTTTTCTTTAATGTTAAATTGTAAGGTATTGTGTGTGAAATTAACTTATAAAAATGGTGAAAAATCGATTTTATTTAATAAATTTCTTAGATTAATTATTGAAATAAAATCTGAAATTATTAGCATGGAAAATAGATATAATTTGGAAAAATATTCAATATTTAAAAATTTTTTATTAATATTTTAAAAAGCATCTAATTAGGAGAATTGAATAATCAATACAATTGAATTTTTATAGTAAATAAATTTATAATTATTTGGGAAAAAACTATATAGTAGTAATCTTTCGACAATAGTAAAACCAACAATAAACTTTTATGATACTTACATAATACAAACAGATAAGTTTCTTAACAATATTTTTTGCGGTAGTTGATGATGGAAAGGATTTAATGTTAATGAATTGTAAATTGGATACTTTTGCTTAGGTGGTATGTGTATACCGTATAGACGAGATTAATAAATTATTTTCTAATGTAGATACATCTCAAAATTTTTGTAATAAAAATCAAGATGTTAAATAACTTCAAAGAAAAAGGTAAAAGGATAGATATGAGAGGTGTTGTGAATCTTAAAAATCAAACTAAAATCTTTGATTTTAATATAACATAATTATTTTTGTTAATAAAAAAATGTTAATATAAAGATTGATAATCAATATTCAGTAAGAAAAGTTTATGTAGATTGTTTTTATTTTGAAAATGATTATTCAATTACATTAAGTAGACAAAATTTTAAAATTTCTAATGAACATAATAAGTAAATTTATTGATAACTTATAAATGATGCGAAAAATATTTTTGTAACAAAATGACTTAAACATTATACATGAGAAAAAGTAAAAATTTCACATCTATGATTTAAAGAACTAAAAACAAGAAAAAAGACTAAAGAGGTCTATATTTTAAAGTTTTATAAAATAAATGTAAATTTAGGTGAAAATAAAATTCTCAAGCTTTACTACAGATGAAAAACTATTTAAGTTTTTTGAAATAAAGAGTTGCTTGTAAAAGATAATTTCATTTGTGTGATTAATACTATAAAAATGGATTTTTGTTAATTGATGTTGCAATTGAAGAGCTTTCTAATGCTAAAAGACTTGATATGAATGAAGATAAAAGTTCTATACAAATTCTTTTATAAATTAAAAGGCACCTTTTATGAATTTTAAAAGAAAAGATAGTAATGTTTCAAAAAAGAGGGGTAAAAAATGTCTTTTTGGACTGGTGTTAGAGTTATTTGGTTAGCTTTTTTTGTTAAAATTGCAAAAATATAAAGGAAAACAATGGCGACTATACGCTCACAAACTCCCCTTCGCTTAGGACTTGCTGGCGGGGGGACGGACATTAATTTATACTGCGATACCTACACAGGTTATGTTTTAAATGCGACTATTTCGCTTTTTGTGCATTGCACTCTCATAGAAAGAGAGGATAATAAAATCATCTTTGACTCCCCAGATACGGGTGGGTATTGCGAATATGAAAGTCGTTTAAGCTTAGAAAATGACGGCAAACTTGATATTTTCAAAGCTGTTTATAACCGTATTGTGAAAGATTATGCTAAAAAACCTTTAAACTTTTCTTTACATACTTATAGTGATGTGCCTAGTGGCTCGGGGCTTGGTGGGAGTTCGACCTTAGTTGTTGGTATGTTAAAGGCTTATGCAGAGTGGTTGAATTTGCCCTTAGGCGAGTATGAAATCGCAAAATTAGCTTACGAGATAGAAAGGGAGGATTTAGGTATAGTCGGCGGTGCACAGGATCAATATGCTGCAACCTTTGGAGGCTTTAATTTTATGGAATTTTACGCCGATAAACGCGTGATTGTAAATCCCTTGCGTATTAGAAATTACATTGTGAGTGAGTTAGAAAGTAGGGTGGTGCTTTATTTTACCAACATCACAAGAGAGGCTAAGGACATAGAGGAGCATAAAAAGGGTAAATTAGGAGATTCAAAAAGTCTTGAAGCGATGCATAGCATCAAACAAGACGCCATTGATATGAAAGAGGCTTTGTTTAGAGCAGATTTTAAGAGGCTTGGCGAAATTTTAGAGCGAAGTTGGAGAAGTAAAAAGACTATAAGTGAGATAGTGAGTAATGACGAGCTTGAAAGAATTTATCATCTAGCTGTGAGTAATGGTGCTTATAGTGGGAAAACAAGCGGTGCTGGGGCTGGAGGCTTTATGTTTTTCCTCTGTGAGCCAACGCAAAAATACCGCCTTTGTGAGCTTTTAAACAAGCAAGGTGGCTATGTAGCAAATTTTTCATTTATTAAAGAAGGAGTAAAATCGTGGAGAGTATGAAGGCGTATATTAAAAATCATTTTGAAGAGAGTTTGAGAGTAAAGGAGCAAATTTTAAGGGACGAAGAGCTAATCTCCCTTATAGAAAAGGTCGCAAGAGAGCTGATTAAAGCGTATCAAAATGGTAAAAAAACTCTCATTGCAGGAAATGGCGGAAGTGCAGCGGACGCACAGCATATGGCGGGGGAATTTGTGAGTCGCTTTTATTTTGATAGACCCGGCATTCCAAGCCTTGCACTTACAACGGATACGAGTATATTAACTGCCATAGGTAATGACTATGGTTATGAAAAGCTTTTTTCAAGACAGCTTGAGGCACAAGGGGTAAGCGGAGATGTATTTATAGGAATTTCAACGAGCGGAAATTCTAAAAATATCTTAGAAGCTTTGAAAGTGTGTAGGCAAAAGGGAATTTTAAGCGTAGGACTTACAGGAGCAAGTGGCGGAGTGATGAATGAGTTGTGTGATTATTGTATCAAAGTGCCAAGTTCTTGCACTCCACGCATACAAGAAGCCCACCTTGTCATTGAGCATATTTTATGTGCGATAGTGGAGGAGGAGCTTTTTGGTAAGGGCTTTTAGTGGAGGCTATCGTCCTTTGTGGAGGGCTTGGCACGAGGCTTAGGGCTGTGGTAAAAGATGTGCCTAAGCCTATGGCGGCTGTGGGGGGGAAGCCTTTTTTGGAATTTATCTTTGAATATTTGAAAAAACAGGGCGTTAAAAGTGTAGTTTTAGCCGTTTCTTACAAATATGAAGTGATACAAGAGCATTTTAAAAATGAGTTTTTAGGTATAAAGATAAAATATAGTATCGAGCAAGAGCCACTTGGCACGGGAGGAGCGATAAAACAGGCTTTAAAGCTTTGCGAGGGGAGAGAAGTTTTCGTGCTAAATGGAGATAGCATTTTTGAAATTTCTTTAAAAAATTTGCGTTTAAAGGGGGCGAAAATCTGTCTTGCTCTAAAAAAGATGTTTGATTTTCAAAGGTATGGTGCGGTAAGTATCGATGAAAAGGGAGAAATAGTTGAATTTAAAGAAAAAAGCTTTTGTAAAGAGGGTTTGATAAATGGGGGAATTTATTTGCTTAGCAAAGATATTTTTGAGAGGTTTTCGTTTTTAGGTCATTTTTCTTTTGAAGAGTTTTTAAGCACAAATTTCAAAGTCTTAAAGGCAAGGGCGGAGCTTTTTGAAGATTATTTTATCGATATAGGCATACCGCAAGATTATGAAAAATTTTCTCGTTTAAAGGGCGAGAGATGACTTTTATAGATTTTTGTAGTGGTATTGGCGGTGGGCGTTTGGGGCTAGAATCTTGTGGTTTGAAATGTTTGGGTTTTAGTGAGATTGATAGAGCAGCCATTAAAACCTATAAAACTTTTTTTAACACTTCAAATGAGCTAGAACTCGGCGATTTAACGCAGATTAATCCACAATCTTTGCCTAATTTTGATTTGCTTATTTCTGGTTTTCCTTGTCAAAGCTTTAGTATTGTTGGCAAAAGAGAGGGGCTAGAAAATAAAGAAAAAGGACAGATTATTTTTTATCTTGCTGAGATTCTAAAGGCTAAACAACCTAGCTTTTTTATCTTAGAAAATGTTAAAGGCTTACTCAATCACAATAAAGGACAAACGCTAAAAGAGATTCTAAAACTCTTAGAATCTTGTGGCTATCAAGTTTTTCATAAGCTTTTAAATAGCCTTGATTTTCACAAAAGGTTAAATTATGCCAAAAATTTACATTAAAAACAGAGATAAGCTTATCATTTGTGGTTTATTCTTATCCAAATTTGATGATTTGGCTTATAAATCTTTAGGCTTTTCTAGCTTTGTGGAATCTTTTAATATCTTAGGACTTTCTTTGCAAGGAAAGCCTAGCAATATCAAAAATTACAGAGATGAGTTTGACCCATATTTTGATAATGCTAGAAAAGGTTGGTATCAAAGAGAGCTTAGAACTTATACAAAAGAAATTTTTGAGCAGTATAAAGATATGGGATTTGAATCTTTTAAAAATCTAGTTTCTAGCTTTTTGATTGAAAATTATGAAGAAAAATTGCAAGTGAATGAATTTTTAGACTCTAAAATAGAAATAGGCTTTATCAAAAGAGTAGCGACAGGCAAAGCCGCAGAACAATATTTTAGAGCTAATTTTATGCAATATTTTAAAGGTTTTTCTTTGTTTGATAGTAGGGATTTTGGCTGTGGGTTTGACTTTAAAATGCAAAATGAAAAAGAATTTTATTGCGTTGAAGTGAAAGGGTTAAGCGAGATAAGTGGGAATTTTATGCTAACGGAAAAAGAATACAATGTTGCACAAAGTTTGCAGGATAAATATTGTCTTTATATTGTAAGCAACCTTAAAGAAAAACCTAGAGAAAATGTATTTTTTAATCCCATAAAATGCTTTAATTTTGCCAAGCAAAGTAGGCAAATCACACAAACAAGCTATCAAGGAAGCTTTAATATATAAAATACAAATAGAATATTTAGGTTGTATGCACAAATATGTAATACCAAAATTCACAAAATCTTTTAGCTTTAGTTCTAAGCAAGAAGCCTTAGAAAAATATAGAATCCTACTTGCTACTTACCTTGTGGGCTATGGTGTATTGTGGGATAATATAAGTGAGGAAGAACACGAAAAAAGACTTTTAGCAAAAAATTTAGAAGAGCTAAAAGATATAGAATCTAAAGCCCTTTTTAATAAAGAGCTAGATTATAAAATAAGCCTTGTGGAGCGTGTATAATGTATCTAGCAAAAAAGTTCTTTATAATGCAAAATAAAATTCCGAGTTTAAATGATATTCTAAAAGGTAGGGGGCAGTTTGCAAGTGAATGGTTTTTGGTAATTTTAAGACTAGAAAGCAATATAGAATGGGTGCTAAAACCCATCAATGAAGTGATAAATTTTTATGGTGGTGAAGTTATGTTTTCTCTACAAGGAAGCCTTAAGATTGGCAAGGTTACTATGCAAAGAAAAGGTGGCGATGGTGGTAGAGAAAGTGCGAAAATGTTGCAATTTAAGATTGACCCCACTTTATTACTAAAGTAGAGTTTATTAACTATCTAAAATTCAATATAATTACTGAATTCTTTAAAAAACATATTTTAAATTCTCAATTATCTTATATTTGATGATAATATTTTTATTTTTAAAACAAAATGATTGTTATAAAATTAAAATTACTTATACCTACGATGAAATTTTAAAGTAAAGTTGTCCTGACATCGTAGCTTCGTGGAAGTATTATCAGGAGTTTGAAAAAATTTGTGAAAATTTACAATGATTTTTTAAGCTTATGAAATTCAATTTTTGTTAAAATAGCTTCAAATTTTTCAAAAGGATTTCATATGGCTATCGTTTCGACCCTCTTTGCTGTGGTGGTTGTGGCGTATTATATCCTTAAAAAGTATAATCCCATTTTCACCTTTTTGTTTTCAGGTATGATTATTTTAATTTTTGCATTTTATTATTTTGGTGCACCTATACCAAAAGCTCCAGTTAGAGAGAGTGCAAGTTTTTTAGATGTCATTCTTGATAGTTTCGCCTTTATCACGGCGACTTTTAAAACTCAACTTGCTGGCGTAGGACTTATTATTATGAGTGTGGCGGGTTTTGCTGCTTATATGAAGCATATTAATGCTTCTGCAAAACTTGCTTTTTTGGCAAATAAGCCACTTGGGAAGATTAAAAACAAGTATTTAATTTTAAGTGGCACTTTCATTGTGGGTATGGCTCTTAAAATCGTTATCTCAAGTTATGCTGGACTTTTGCTTTTGCTTTTGGCTTGTATTTATCCTGTGTTAATCGCACTTAAAATTCGCCCCATTACTGCCGTTTGTGTGCTATCTTTAATCGCTCTTGATTATGGTCCAAAAGATGGAAATTCCATCAATATGGCAGATATGGTTGGTCAAAAAGATAATGTTGTAGGACTCTTCTTAAACTATCAGCTTTGGGTTGTGCTTGCTTATGTTGTTGTGATTGCGGTTTTAATCCCTTTTTATTTTGCTTGGGTGGATAAAAGAGATGAGAAAAAGGGCTTGTTAATGGACGAGGTTGAAACGCCAGAGATTATAGACCCAAAATGTCCAACACTTTACATACTTTTCCCTTGGCTACCTGTGGTATTTTTGTTTTCGGCATATTTTTTAGGGATTAAGCTTGATGTGGTAACGGCGAATTTTGTAAGTATTGCTTTGGTTTTCATTGTTGAATTTGCAAGACATAGAGACGCTAAAAAGCTTGGTGAAGATATGGTTGTCATCTTAAAGGCTATGGCAGACATTTTTGTCAGTGTGGTTAGCATCATCATCGCAGCCGGTGTGTTTGCTGAGGGCATTAAAGCTTTAGGCGGAGTAGGAATCTTAGCCGATGCGGTAAGCGTTTTAGGTAAAGAAGGCGAATTTGCCAGTGTGGCAGTGCTTGCAAGCATTGTGGTTTTAAGCTTTTTGGTTTATGGTTTTACGGTGATTATGGGAAGTGGGATTGCCGCTTTTAATGCTTTTGGTCGTTTAGCTCCAGATATCGCTACAAAGCTTGGCATTGCACCTATTACTTTAGTCCTACCGATAGAAATAGCCTCTTGTTTAGGTCGTGCTGCTTCGCCTATTGCTGGAGGAATTATCGCTTTGGCTGGTTTTGCTAAGGTTTCGCCTATGGATATTATCAAGCGCACCACTCCACTTTTACTCATCGCTATGCTTGTAAATATTCTTGTATCATTTTATTTGGCTAAAACAAATCTTACATTAGAAAATGAGCTAAGTATGGCAAAAGTAGAAAAGATTGTTAAGGTTTGATTAAAAATTTAAAGGGTTTTGGTGTTTTTAGCACCTTATACCCTTACTCTAAGGTTTAAAATAACGCATTAATTCTAAAGTTTCTTTATCTAACAAAGTTCCACGATTTTCTAAATCTTCCATAATGGCAAAAAACGCTTCTTTTTTAAGATTTTGTCCAAATTTTGCTTTAACACTTATGTTTTGCACTTCTATTATGCCAACAAATACGCCTTTTTCTTGTCCCCTAAAAGGGCTTTTTTCCATATCGATATTCTTGTTTTCATATTTTTTGACGAGAGCTTTTAAAATTTGTTTTTTACGCTCAAAATCTTCTTCTACAAAAAACTGCCCCTCAACATACACGGAAAAGAAAAATTGTGTTGGAATCATTGTATTATTTAAAAAACTTGAGGGGATGTAAGCATAGGGTTTAACCGCATTAAAAGATACGAGAGGATTGTGTTTTAAAAGCTCATATTTGCGTCCCGCTTTTGCGCCGTGAAAATAAATTTGTCCATTTTCATATGCAAAGCTGATTGGCACACCATAAGGACGCTCATCTGGGATTATCATTGTTCCGAAAGTGATGGAGTTTAGCATTGTTTCTACAAGCTTTAAATCACCACATTCAAATTCATCTCTACGCATATTTTTCCTTTAAATTTCTTAGTTTTTTACATACCATATAGGTTTATTCTATATAAAAGAACTTTAATTTTACACTATTTTGCTAAGATGTGCTTATGAAAATCTATCTTTGCCAAACGGACACAACGGCTGGTTTTTTAAGTAAAGACAAAGCTTTATTAAACAAGCTTAAAAATCGCCCATCAAACACACCTTGTCTTATTACAGTGGCACATTTTTCCACACTTTTAAGCTTTACAAGAGTGCCAAAACACTTTAAAAATTTAGTAAGAAAAGCACAAAAAACGACCTTTATTTACCCCAATCAAAAAGCTTTAAGAATTGTAAAAAATGGCAAACACGCCAAATTTTTACAAAAACACGGCTGGTTTTACTCAAGCTCGGCAAATAAACACAAAAAGCCTTTTAAGCTTAGTTACGCTCTTTTTTTAGCGAAAAAATACAAAATAAAAATAATCGATAAAAATTTACACGAAGAAAGTGCTTCTAAAATTTTTAAACTTTCTCGTTCTAAAATGCGTAAAATGCGTTAAAATTTATCAAAAAAGGGCGTAAAATGACAAAAAGCGTAAGAGCTAATCAAACTCAAGACTTTAAAAAAATCAACCAAAAAGAACAATTTGTTCTTAAAGTTTCTATGTATTGTGCTTTGATTTTGGCTATTTTTGGTATAGGTTTTGGAATTTTTGTCAAGTCTATGGCGGTGATTTTTGATGGTTTTGTGGCTCTCATAAGCGTGGCTCTTGGAATTTTGAGCGTTTTAACTTCTAGCTATATTTATAAAGAAGATGATGAAATTTTTCAATACGGCTATGGGCGTTTTGAACCTATGGTTAATCTTTTTAAGTCCCTTATTTTAGTGCTTGTATGCGTTTATGCTCTTTTTGATGCCTTGCATAGTTTATTAAATGGAGGCTATAAGGTGGCTTTAGGTGGGGCGGCTGTTTATAGTGCTTGTGCTTTTATTTTTTGTGCTATGCTTTTTACTTATACACATTTTTATACACGAAAATTAGATTCTGACCTCATTCGCGTGGATAATGCCGAGTGGAGGATAGACTGCGTTTTGTATTTAGGTGCTTTGGTAGCTTTTGGAACGATTTGGCTTTGCTCTTTTTGGGAATTTGCGTGGCAAAAGGAATTTGCTTTTTATATCGACCCTGCTCTTTTGGCTTTGCTTTCTTTAGCACTTATTTTTACGCCTCTTCGTATAGCGGTGGCAAATTTTAAAGATTTGATTATGGTTGCACCTTTGGAGCTTGATGAGAGGATTACAAAAATTATGGAAGATTTAAGCAAGGAATTTGACTTTAGTGATTACGATACACATGTAGCTAAATCGGGTAGGTTTTATATGGTGGAAGTGAATATTTTAATGCAAAAAAATTTTCAAGTCAAAAGTCTTAATGAATTTGACCTTATAAGAGAACGCATAGAAAAAGCTCTTGAAATTCCAAGTTATAAAATTTGGCTTTCTGTGAGCTTTACTGCGGATAAAAAGTGGCTTTAACTATTAGGATTAGGCAGAGTAGCGATACTTACAGGCTGGGGGGCGACTTGAGTATTAATTTGGCTTAAAAGTTCTAAGGTTTCATTAAATTCCACGCTTTGCTCTGGAGTTTGACTAAGAAATTTTTGCATTAAATCCTTTTTCATAATGGCTTCATCAAGCTCTTTATCACTGCCTTTTTGATAAGCTCCTATGCGAAGTAGGACTTCATTTTCTTTCAAAAGTGAGCTAAGGCGTTTAAATTTTCTTGCACTTTCTTTGTGCGTTTGGCTAATAATATCATTCATCACCCTAGAGGCTGAATTTTGGATATTTATAGGTGGATAAATTCCAAAATCCGTCAGTTCGCGACTTAGCACAATATGCCCATCAAGAATTGACCTACTTTGATCGGCTATGGGATCGCTCATATCATCACCATCAACTAGCACGGTGAAAAATGCCGTTATCGTTCCCTTACCCTCCTCTTTTCCCGTTCTTTCCATTAGTTGAGGTAAAAGACTTAACACACTTGGCGGATAGCCCTTAGTTGTAGGTGGCTCTCCTAAAGCCAAGCCTATCTCTCTTTGTGCCATAGCAAAACGCGTAACACTATCCATAATAAAAAGCACATCTTTACCCTGCTCTTTAAAATACTCCGCCACACTCATCGCACAAAAAGCACCATATTTACGCATTAAGGCACTATCATCGCTTGTAGCTACGATAATGACGGTATCATCTAGCTTTCCGCCAAGATTTTTTTGGATAAATTCAGGGATTTCACGCCCTCTCTCGCCGATAAGTGCGATGACCTTGACAGGAGCTTTTGAGTTTTTAACTATCATACCCATCAAAGTTGATTTACCCACTCCACTTCCAGCAAAAATTCCAAGCTTTTGCCCCACACCGCAAGTTAAAAGCCCATCAATAGTCTTAACTCCTGTGGGAAAAATTTCTTCAATCAGGCCCCTTTTCATCGCATCAATGGGCGGACGCATTATAGGCATAAATTGCGTGATTTCAATCGCTCCTTTGCCATCTTTTGGCTTCATAAAAGGATCAACCACACGCCCTAAAAGCTCATCACTCACGCCTATTTGCATCCCCGCATCGCTTAAAAAAGCCCTATCGCCTATCTTAAAGCCCTCGATAAAAGAAAAAGGACTAAGGTAGCTAAATTGTGCTTTTATCTCCACAACCATAGCTAGAGTTTGCAAATTTTCATTTTCATTTGAAATGAGTCTTACTATATCGCCAACGCCTGTTTTAAGTCCTTGAATTTCTATATTTGTGGCAGAAATTTTTGTGATTTCTCCAAAAACGGAAGTTAAATTTTCATCTTTTAGCTTTTTTCTAAGTTTTTCTAAGCTCACCTTTTGTCCTTAAATTTAAATTTATGGCTTGTTTCAATTTAAAATCTAAATAACACTACAATTATTTTTTCTAAAAACTCAATTAAAATCTCACTTGCTTAGAGGAATTAATAAGAGAAAAAAATTCCTCCCTTGTTTTTTCATTTTTAAGAAAAAGTCCCCTAAGTGCTGAAGTAGAAGTTGTGGAATTTGCCTTTTGAACGCCTCTCATCTCCACACACATATGCCTTGCCTCAAGCACAACTCCAACGCCCTTAGCACCGACATTTTGCATTAGTGCTTCTGCGATTTGCTCTGTGAGTTGCTCTTGGATTTGTAAGCGTCTTGCAAAAACCTCTACTAGGCGTGGAATTTTAGAAAGTCCTACAACCTTTTTATCAGGGATATAAGCGATGTGTGCGCGCCCAAAAAAGGGTAAAAGATGATGCTCGCAAAGGCTGTAAAATTCAATATCTCTAACCAAAACCATTTCATTATTTGAGCTATCAAAAAGGGCATTATTTAAAATTTCTTTCACATCTTGTTTGTAGCCATTTGTTAAAAATTCATAGGATTTAAAGACGCGTGTAGGAGTTTTTAAAAGTCCTTCGCGTTTGGGATTTTCCCCTATGATTTCAAGCATATTTTTCACACAATTTTCAAATTTTTCTTGCAAAATTCTCTCCGTCATTCATAATTTCTTAATTTTATCATATTACTCTTTAATTTTTATGCAAGTAATAAGGAAAAATTTGCTATACTTCCAACCTGAATTTTATTTGAAGGAAAAAAATGGAAGTAAAAGCCAAGCAATTAGACTCTGTCAATGCCTCTGCAAGTGTGAAAATTCCAAGCGGAGCGATTAATACTGAAGTAGAAAATTTAGCCAAAAAAGCTTCTAAAACAATAAAAATGGACGGCTTTCGTCCGGGTAAGGTGCCTGTGAGTGCCGTTTTAAAAAGATACGAAAAAGAATTAAGAAACGATGCTGAACAAAATCTTTTTAAAAACGCCGTAGATAGTGCTTTAAGGGAACTAAAGAGAGATTTAAAGGAGCTTGTAGGTGAGCCCTATTTTGAAAAATTTGAGCGTGAAAATGGCGAAATCATCGCTGAATTAGTTCTTTCTTTCAAGCCCGAATTAAAACTTGATGGTTATGAAAAATGTATCCCTGAATTTAGCACTCCAAAAGTAAGCAAAAAAGAGCTTGATGAGAAAAAAAATGAGCTTTTAAAACGCTATGCCACGACTGAAGCGATTAAAACAAAAAGAGCTTTAAAAGAGGGTGATTATGCGAAATTTGACTTTGAAGGCTTTATAGATGGTAAGGCTTTTGATGGAGGTAAGGCTGAAAACTATGTGCTTGAAATCGGTTCTAAGCAATTTATCCCGGGCTTTGAAGAGGCGATGGTAGGTATGAAAAGCGGCGAAGAAAAGGATATTTCTGTAACTTTTCCTAAAGAATATGGAGCAGCGAATTTGGCTGGTAAAGATGCGATTTTTAAGATTAAGCTGCATGAAATTGAAGAGCTTAAACTTCCAGAATTAAACGAAGAACTTCTTAAAAAACTTCTTCCAAATGAAGAAAAAGCAAGCGAAGAACTTTTAGATGAAAAACTTAAAGAACAAATTAAAAATGAGAAATTATTTAAGCTTATTAATGAAGAATTGAAAGCAAAATTTGCGGATTCTTTAATTGAAACTTTTGAATTTGATTTGCCAAAAGGCATTTTAGAACAAGAGGTCGATATGCAGTTTAGACAAGCTTTTGCTAATTTTAACGAAGAAGAGAAAAAAGAAATTCAAAATGATAAAAATAAATATGAAGCTAAAAGAAATAGTTTTAAAGACGAGGCGAAAAAAAGTGTGAAACTTACCTTTATCATTGATGAGTTGGCGAAGCTTAGGAAAATAGAAGTAGGAGACCAAGAACTCGTTCAGGCGGTATATTTTGAAGCGTATCGCTATGGCTTTAACCCTAAAGAGCATTTAGAAAATTACAAAAAACAAGGTGCTTTACCGGCAGTAAAAATGGCTTTGATTGAAGATAAGCTTTTTAATGACATTTTTATGCCTAAAGAAAAGACGAAAAAAGAAAAGAAAGAGGATAAATAATGTATATCCCTTATGTGATAGAAAAAACAAGTCGCGGAGAAAGAAGTTATGATATTTACTCACGCCTTCTAAAAGACCGCATTATAATGCTAAGTGGCGAGATTAATGACGATGTGGCATCCTCTATCGTAGCGCAACTTTTATTTTTAGAGGCGGAGGATCCGCAAAAAGATATTTATCTTTACATTAACTCCCCAGGTGGTGTAATAACAAGTGGTTTTAGCATTTATGATACGATGAATTATATTAAACCCGATGTTTGCACGATTTGCATAGGACAAGCTGCTTCTATGGGGGCGTTTTTGTTAAGCTGTGGAGCAAAGGAAAAGCGTTTTGCTCTGCCAAATTCACGCATTATGATTCATCAGCCCTTAGGTGGGGCAAGGGGGCAAGCCACAGATATAGAAATTCAGGCAAAAGAAATTTTAAGACTTAAAACCATACTTAATGAAATCTTAGCCAAAAATACCAATCAAAAAATTGCTAAAATTGCTAAAGACACCGAAAGAGATTTTTTTATGAGTGCGGTTGAAGCTAGGGAATATGGGCTTATCGATAAGGTTTTGGAAAAAAGTTTTAAGTAGGGCAATGTGGTAAGAAAAATCATCACTTATCCAAATAAAAGGCTTTTTTTGCAGTCCTTACCCGTGGAGAAATTTGACGAAGAACTACACATCTTGCTTGATGATATGTATGAAACGATGATAGCAAGTAGCGGTGTGGGACTTGCGGCTATACAAGTTGATGTGCCTTTGAGGATTTTTATCGTTAATATTATCGATGAAAATGAAGAGCAAAAAAAAGAAGATTTGTTAGAAATTATCAATCCAGTTATAACTCCTCTTAATGACGAGCTTATCGTTTGCACGGAGGGTTGTTTGAGTGTGCCTGATTTTTTTGAAGAGGTGCAAAGATATCGCAAAATTTTAGTGAAATATCAAGACCGCTTCGGCAAAGAAAAAGAGCTTGAGGCGGAGGATTTTTTGGCTGTGGCGATTCAGCACGAAAATGACCATTTAGACGGACATTTATTTATAGAAAAGCTTTCTTTTTCTAAACGCGAAAAGTTTAATAAAGAGTTTAAAAAGCAACGCAAATTAAAAAAAGCAAATGAAAAAATTTAAATGCCTAAGCTTTAGCGATGAATTGGATTTAATCGATGTAGAAAGCGTTTTTACAAGAGGTTTGCCAAGTCTTAGCATAGTTGGTTTGCCAAATTCTGCCATTAAGGAGAGTGTGGAGAGGATTAAGGCAACTCTTTTAACTTGCGATTTTAGCTTTCCTGCTAAGAAAATTACCATAAACCTAAGTCCTTCTGGAATTCCTAAAAAAGGATCACATTTTGACCTTGCTATTGCACTTTTGATTTTACTACAAAATGAGGAGAGTTTGGACGATTTTTTTGTAGTGGGAGAGCTTGGACTTGACGGAAGTATTAAAAGCACAAATGAGCTTTTTTCCTTGCTTTTATTTTTAAGCACTAAGGTAAAAAAAGCTAGGGTGATTGTGCCTAAAAGCCTTGCTTTAAAAGCCTCAATGATACCCAATTTAGAAATTTATGGCGTAGAAAATTTATTTGAAGCTTTAGAATTTTTTAAAGAAAAAAATTATGAAAAATTTCGCCACACTCAAAGCCACCCTCTTTTTTCTAAACCTCTTTTTATCGAAAATGAGCCTTATATTAAGAATGATGAATTTGAGCTTGATTTTATCGATGTAAGAGGGCAAGAGCTTGCCAAAAAAGCCTGCATTATCGCTGCTCTTGGTATGCACAATATGCTTTTTGAAGGAAGTGCTGGAAGTGGGAAAAGTATGTGTGCTAAAAGGCTTGTTTATATTATGCCTCCGCAAAGTTTAAATGAAATTTTAGTGCAAAATGCCTATATGTCGCTAGATTCTAAGGACTGCGAATTTGCTAAAAGGCGTGTTTTTAGACATCCACATCACACTAGCACGAGGGCGAGTATTTTTGGGGGCGGAACGCTTAATGCTAAAATAGGCGAGGTCGCTCTGGCAAATGGTGGAGTGCTGTTTTTTGACGAATTTCCGCATTTTTCTAAGCAAGTCATAGAAAGCTTAAGGGAGCCTTTGGAGGATAATGAAATTCATATTTCAAGGGTCAATTCTAAAATCACTTATCAAACTAAATTTGCTTTCATCGCCGCACAAAATCCCTGCCCGTGTGGAAATTTATTTTCTAAAAATCTTGCTTGCGTTTGCACAGAAAATGAGGTAAAAAAATATAAAACACGCATTTCATCGCCTATTTTAGATAGGATAGATTTGTATGTGGCTATGGACGAGGTGAGCAAGGACGATAAGCCAAGCCTTAGCTCAAAGCAAATGAGTGAGCTTGTTTTAGAGGCGTTTTGCTTTTCTAAAAAAAGGGGGCAAAAAGAATTTAATGGTAAGTTAAAAGATGAGGATTTGAAGCATTTTTGCATTTTAAGTAAGGAAGCAAGGGAGGTGCTAGATATGGCTATATCTCGTTTTAAGCTTTCTCAACGCTCCATTAATAAAAGTTTAAAGGTCGCTAGAAGCTGTGCGGATTTAAAACAAAGTGAAATCATAGAAAAAAGTCATCTTTTGGAGGCTTTAAGTTTTAGGATTAAAGATGTATGAGGGTGTGATTTTAGCATTTATTTTATTATGTGCTTTTGTCGTGCTTTATCAAATTAAACAAAGAGAGATTTCGCTCCTCAAAAAAGATAATGAAGGTAAAAAAGAAAATTTATACAAGGCTCTTACAAGGTGTGAAATTTTAGAAAATTTACTCAAAGAAAAAGAAGCGCAACATAAAGAATTGATTTCTTTACAATTAAGAGAAAGAGAGGGTTTAAAACAAGATTATGAAAAAAACTTGAAATTTTTAGAACAAAAATTAGAAAATAATCTTCAAAAACAAAACTTAAATTATCTTAATCAAAACAAAATTATGCTCAATGAGGACATCAAAAAGCTTTTGGAGGAAATTTTTGTGCCTGTGAAAAAGAGCGTAAAAGAATATAGTGAAAGATTAAATCAAAATGAAATTAGCCTTCAAAGCAATATTAAAAATATGTTTGAATACTCTCAAAACATCAAATCAAATGCCGATAAACTCGCCACCATACTCAAGGGAGATAAAAAAATTCGCGGAAATTTTGCCGAACTTCAATTACAAAATATCCTAGAAAATAGCGGACTTATCAAAGAGGAGCAATATAAACTTCAAGCCCATTTTAAACAAGATGATAAAAGCTACATCGCCGATGCTATCGTGTTTTTAGACTCGCAAAAAAATATCATCATCGATGCGAAATTCCCTCTGCCAAATGATTTTGATTTTAGTGATTTAAACGAACGCGTTTGCAAGGATCTTGCCTTTAATCTCAAAGAGCGTATTGATGAGCTTAGCAAAAAGCCTTATGCGAAATTTAGCCCTTATACTTATGATTTTATCTTACTTTTTATCCCTTATCAAAATCTTTTAGACCTTGCCCTTAGCGTTGATGCTTCGCTGTATCAATACGCTTATAAAAAAAATATTTACCTTACCACTCCGCACACGCTTTTTATGGCACTTAACACTATAAATATTTCGTGGAGACACATTAAAAGTAATGCAAATATTCTCAAAGCTTTTGAGGAGCTTGGGAAATTTCACGATAAATTTGCGGGGGTTTTGGAGGATTTTGATAAGCTTAAAAATGCAAGTAAAAGCCTTAATACTCAAATAGAAAATATGCAAAATAAGCTTTTTTCAGGCACTGGGAATTTAAGCTCAAGGGTTCTTAAGCTTAAAGATTTGGGTGCAAAAACACAAAAAAGCTTAGAAAAATGGAGTGATGATGAAAGCCGTGGTTAAGCAAAGCACTAATCTTGATTTAAGAGCTGTTCGTTTAGGGCTTGATGAGCTTATTTTAATGGAAAATGCTGGCATAGCCTTAGCAAAATTAATCAAAAAAGAGCGTAAAAAACTTCAAAATAAAAGGGTGCTTTTTTTGCTAGGTGGGGGGAATAACGCTGCTGATGGGCTTGTAGCACTGCGTCATCTTAAAAAAGCTAAGGCTTACAAAATGGGTTTTAAAGAAAATGCTATGTTTTTAAAACAAGAGCAAATTTTAAAAAACTATGGCTTTTCTTTTTTAAAAAAAGAGCCTAAAATAAAGCGTTATGGTGTGATAGTAGATTGTATTTTTGGGAGCGGCTTTAAGGGGAATTTGGACGCAAAAACGGCAAATTTTTTAAAAAAAATTAATCAGCATAAAGCCCTTAAAATCGCCTGTGATATACCCACTGCTTTGGGAAGTGAAGTTTGCTTTAAAGCGGACATTACGCTTAGTATGGGAGCATTTAAAGAGCTTTTACTAGAGGATTTTGCGAAAGAATTTGTAGGGAAGCTCAAACTCGCAAAACTTGGAATTTCACATAGACTTTTTACACATAAAACTAAAAGTTATTTGCTTGAAAAAAAGGATTTGACACTCATTAAAAGAAAGGCTGGGACAAATAAGGGAGATTACGGACATATCGCCGTAGTAGGTAATGGGGGAGCAGCGAATTTAGCAGGACTTGGAGCTTTAAATTTTGGAGCGGGATTAGTTTCTCTTGTAAAGGAAAAGTCAAATTCGGCACTTTTAATGCAAAAAGAAAATTTGAATTTTAACTTTAACGCTGCCGCACTTGGAATGGGACTTTTAAATTTAGAACTTTTAAAAGATGAGAATTTAAGCAAAAAGCCCTTAATTTTAGATGCTAATGCCTTTTTAGATGAGGCTATTTTACCCTTTTTGCAAAAAGAAGATGTGGTTTTAACTCCGCATCCTAAAGAATTTACAAGACTTTTTAAAATGTGCTTTAAACAGGATTTAAATGTGCAAGATTTACAAAAAAATCGCTTTTTTTACGCCCAAAAATTCACCCAAACATACCCTTGCATTTTAGTTTTAAAGGGTGCGAATACGATTATTTCACAAAAAGATGAATGCTTTATCGTCAATTTAGGCTGTGCAAATTTAGCAAAAGGCGGAAGTGGCGATGTTTTAGCAGGTATGATAGCTGCACTTTTAGGAGCTGGGTTTAGTCCTCTAAAAGCCGCTAAAAACGCCGTTTTAGCACACGCTCTTACTTCAAAAGCGTATCGCTTTAACGCAAATAGCTTTGATGCTTTAAAACTGATAAAAGGACTAAAATGCTTGTAAAACTTGCCATACTTTTTAGCGGAAATGGGAGTAATTTGGAAAATCTTTTAAGCAAACTTCATCAAAAAACTTTTGGTAAAACGCATTTTGAAGTGGTGCTTTGTTTGTGTAATAAAAAAGACGCTTATGGCATAGAAAGAGCTAGGAAATTTGGACTTGAGAGCGTGATTATTGAACACAAAGATTTTAAAAGTCGCGAGGAATTTGATAAGGCTTTGGTAGAGCGAATTCGGCAAAGTGGGGCAGATTTAACAATTTTAGCAGGTTTTATGCGAATTTTAAGTTCTGTTTTTACGCAAAATATAAAAGCGATTAATCTCCACCCCTCACTTTTGCCTCTTTTTAAGGGTGCAAATGCCATAAAAGAAAGCTTTCAAAGCGATATGAAAGTCGCTGGAGTGAGTGTGCATTGGGTCAGTGAGGAACTGGACGGAGGAAAAATCATCGCACAAAAAGCCTTTGAAAAGAAAAATTTAAGTTTTGAGGAATTTGAAGCACAAATTCACGCTTTAGAATATGAGCTTTTGCCTCAAAGCGTAATTGAGCTTTTTGATAAATCTTAAAATGTTTTCATTTATCTTGTAAAAAGAAATTTAAAAAGCTTATACCTAGTTTTCACTAGGTATAAACTAAAATTTTTTAAAACTTCTTCTTCTTCACATCTTCAAGGATATTTGTAGCGATGTCGCTTACTGTGTTAGAGATGATGGCACTTTCATTAGCAATTTCCACATTATCCTTAGTGGTTTGGTCTATTTGAGCCACACTTTCATTAATCTGTGTAATACCAGCAGTTTGTTCCTTAATGCTTTCTGCCATATCATTGATAGATTGAACAAGTAAGTTAGTATTTGCTTCTATCTCACTTAAAGACTTTTGGGTTCTTTCAGCTAGTTTTCTCACTTCATCAGCCACGACGGCAAAGCCTCTTCCGTGTTCTCCTGCACGTGCTGCTTCTATGGCAGCATTAAGGGCTAGAAGATTGATTTGATCAGCTATATCACCTATAATGCCTGTAACATTTTTAATCTCTTCACTTTGAGTAATCACATCACTGGTTTTTTGAGAGACATTTTGCATAGAGGAGGTAATCTCTTCTAAAGCAGCAGCAGTTTCTTCTAAAGAAGCAGCTTGAGAATTTGAGCTTGAAGTTAAATTTTGCACAGCGTTTTGAAGTTTGGAGCTTTCATTGGCTAAAGAATTTGCAAAATCAGAACTTTGTTTAAGCATTTTGATGATTTCTTCGCCTAGGGCATTAGTGGTTACTTCTACACTACCTGTGGCATTTTCTATTTTGTTTCTAAAATCTAAGCTTTTAAATTCTTCAAAGATAGAGTGGATTTTATTCATATCTTTACCCACTTTAGTTTGTAAGACATCAAGGAGATTATTAAGCACACTTTTAAGTTCTATGAGTTGTGGGTTTCTAGGATTAGCTGTGATTCTTGCTGTTAAATCTCCGTTTTCAACTATGCCTACTGTGGTAACACTTTCTTTAACAGCTTGTTTATCTTGGTCTAAGCCTTCTTTGGTGGCTTGAATGTTTTGGTTAATGGCGGCTGCCATTTGACCGAATTCATCATTTGTTTTTATGTTGATGGTGGAGATATCTTGTGTTTTATGATTGATGAAATCAAAGAAGGAGTTGAGACCGGATTGGATAGTTATAAGTGGAGAAAGATATTTTGATACGATAAAATATAAGAAAAGCACACTGGCAATACTTGTAATAATCACAATCGCAATTTGTATAAATGCTATTTTATACACTGGAGCTTTTATTTGATCTACGGATTCTCCAATACAAGCAGTGTAAAAATCAGAAACCTTTACGCATATACCAAATCTTTCTTGACCATTTTTTGTTACGTATTCAAAAGGTTCAAAATCTGCTTTATTTTTCGCAATATCTGCAAAAAATTTAATGTCATAATTTGGATTTAAAAGAGTTTTATCAGTGGAAACAAATACCTTATCTTCATTATCAAGCACGAAAGTTCTACCCGGTAAATTTTCAAATTCTGTTTGCAAGTCAGTTACAAGCACATCAAAAGCTAAAACACCTAAAAATTTATCATCTTTATAAAGTGGGATAGAATATGTAAAACAAGGCAAATTTGTAGTTACATCAATGTATGATGCGGTAGTGTAGGCTTTATTTGCTTTGACTGCTTCTATAAAGTATTCTCTCGTTCTAGCATCGTAATTATCAGCCTTTCCATAAATTCCAAAATCTATTTTTTTTGCATCAGAATCAGAATCGCTTACAACAAGTTCCCCATTTGGTTGAGCGATATAAACGGCTAAAAATCCCCCAGCATCTCTAAAGTCTTTTAAATCTTTTCCAATGTAACGCATTAAAGCTTCTTGGCTATCTAATTGTTCTATAGGGCGTTTTAAAATGCTTTTGGCTAAATTTTCAAGAGCTGAAGAATTTCTAGCTTTAAAAGTTTCCATAGAATTTTTAGCTGTTTTAACATAGTTTGTTTCAGCCTTTAAAACTTCTTCAAACAAAGCTTCTTTTACAAACATAAAGGTAATTACACCCAAAATAACCAAACACGCTACCGCGATTAAATTTGCGATCAACGCAACCTTTAATTTTACGCTCTTCATAAATAAATGCTCCTTTTTAAAATATTTATACAATTAAGCCTCGAATATAGGCTCTAAAAGTGTATCTAAATAGGCATTTGCATCAAATTCATACAAATCGTCCATTTTCTCCCCCACACCCACATAAAAAATAGGTAGTTCAAGCTCTCTAGCTATGCTAAAAAGGGCACCCCCCTTTGCTGTGCCATCAAGCTTAGTGATAATCACTCCATCAAGTTTAACAAGCTCATTAAAAGCTTTAGCTTGTAAAATCCCCGCATTACCTTGTGTGCCATCAAGCACGAGAATTTTTCTATGCGGAGCCTTTATCATAGCTTTTTCGCAAATTCTTACGATTTTTTCGAGTTCGTTGGCTAAATTTTTTTGATTTTGTAATCTGCCCGCTGTGTCTAAAATCACTCTATCAAACTCCCTTGCTTTAGCCTTTGAAATGGTATCAAAAGCTACGGCTGATGGATCGTGTCCTTGATTTGAAAGAACGATTTGAACGCCTATTTTCTCAGCCCATAAACGAAGCTGTTCTATCGCTCCTGCACGAAAGGTATCGCAAGCTCCTAAGATAACCTTTTGTCCTTGTTTTTTATATAAATTTGCAAGTTTAGCTATGCTTGTAGTTTTGCCTGCTCCATTGACGCCTAAAATAAGCTCTACAAAAGGTTTTTGCATATCAAATTCGGGTTTTTCATAAAGAAAATATGCCCCCATCACGCGTTTTAAATCCTCTTTTTTTACCTCTTCGCCCGGAGGAAGATAGTAGATAATTTCTTCAACAATTTCATAAGTCACATCAGCTTCAAGCAAAATTTCTTCTAATAAATCTTTAGAAATTTTGTGATTTGCCTTTGTTTTTGTGATATTTTCTAAAGTTTTTGCTAAGCTTTTCTTGAAAAAATTTAGCATTATATTGCCTCTAAAATGTCGATTTCAAGCATTTCCACAGGCACAACACCTAAATAATGTTTAAATAATTCTCCATTTTTCGCAAATAAAAACATTGTAGGAATTCCGCTTATCCCACCTAAAGCCTTAGCAAAAAGATAATTTCCTTCACCACTAGCGATTTTGTAGTTTAAATGATTTTGCGCACTGAAAACAGCCAGGTCTTCGGGATTTTTATCCTCAAGTAAAATGCCTACAATTTGAAGTTGATCTTGGTATTTTTCTCTAAGCTTATTTAAATGTGGCACTTGAGCGATACAAGGCTTACACCAAGTGGTAAAAAAGATGAAAAGAGTAGCCTTGTTTTGCGTGTCAAATTTTATTTTTCCTTCTTTGACTTGGATAAACAAGGAGGTGTTATCGTTTAAATTTAAATCAAAATTATAACTTTCTCCTTGAGTAAGGCTTGCTTCCGTTGTAGAATTAAAATCTTTCATTTCTTTTTCTTCATTACTACACGCTGTAAAAAACAATAATAAAATAAGCGTTAAAAATATCTTTTGCATTAAATTTAGCTTTCCCTTTTGCCATAAAATGCTAGAATTATACGAAGTAAGAGTAAATAAAGGATAGAGATGCAAAAAGAACTTTTTAGGCAAGTTCAAAAAAGAAGATTAAAGCAAAATGCTCGGTCGCACTACAAAAAAGATTATGCCATTTTTAAAGAAAGTCTCAATATTATCCAGCTTTATAAGGCAAAAAATGTGCTTATTTTTTTACCCTTACAATATGAGCCAAATTTGTTGCGTTTTCGTAGAATTTTAAGTCAAAATTGCAAACTTTTTGTTCCATTTATGCAAGATAAAAGTTTAAAAGTTGTAAAATTGAGACTGCCTTTTTCAAAAAAAAGGTTTGGGGTTTTAGAGCCTAATAATTCTTTTTGTCAAACTTCGCTTGATTTGGCTTTTGTGCCTGTCATAGGCGTGGATAGGGCAATGAAAAGAATAGGACATGGCGAGGGTTTTTATGATAGATTCTTTGCAAATTTAAAACATAAACCCTTAGTCGTTTTTGTGCAAAGTATCACAGCTTTAAGTAGCGAAAAAATTACGCAAAAACACGATATTAGCGCGAAATTTTATCTAAGCCCTAATAAAAAATATTTTAAGAAAGATTTGAAAAATGATAGCATTAATCGCATGTATCGCCGCTTTAATCGGTGTGGGAGTTGGGTATTTAGTCGCTAAAAAAATTAACGATGCTAAACACGAAATTTTTGTTGAACAAGCAAAGGCTAAGGCAAAAGCTATAGAATACGAAGCCGAGCTTGTTTTAAAAGACGCTAAAAATTCTGTCTTAAATGCTGAACTTGAGGCAAAAAAACGCTATGAAGATAAGGTGCATAAAAATCAAAAAGATTTTAACCATAAACTTGATGAACTCCACAAAAAAGAGCAAAAACTTTCGCATTATGAAGAGCAAATGCGTATCCAAGAAGAAGAAATTTCTAAAAGTAAAAGAGCGATTCAAGATTTGCACGATGATGGCTTAAAGCTTAAAAAACTCTATCAAGATAAGCTCGATGAAGCTTTAAGAGTGCTTGAACACTCAGCTGGTTTAACACAAAATGAGGCGAAAAATTTGCTTTTACAAAAGGTCGAGGAAAATTCCCGTGCTGAAATCGCCCACATCGTGCGTAAGTATGAGGAAGAGGCTAAGAGTGAGGCGAAAAGAAGGGCAAATTATATTATCGCACAGGCGACTTCGCGTTTTGCGGGAGAATTTGCAGCGGAAAGGCTTATTAATGTCATTAATATTAAAAATGATGAGTTAAAGGGCAGAATTATAGGCAAAGAAGGGCGTAATGTCAAAACGCTTGAAATGGTTTTAGGCGTAGATATTATCATCGATGATACGCCCGGAGCCATCATTGTGAGCTGTTTTAATCTTTATCGCCGTGCCATTGCGACTAAGGTCATTGAGCTTTTGGTCGAAGATGGACGCATACAGCCTGCGCGTATCGAAGAAATTTATGAAAAAGTTTGTAAAGAATTTGAAAATAGCATTTTAGAAGAGGGGCAAACCATCATTATGGATTTAGGACTTGGTAAAATGCACCCTGAAATCGCAAAATTAATCGGCAAACTTAAATACCGCGCAAGTTACGGACAAAATGCTCTTGCACACTCCTTAGAAGTGGCACATTTAGCAGGAATTATCGCTGCGGAGTGTGGAGGTGATGAGAATTTAGCAAGAAGGGCGGGGATTTTACACGATATAGGAAAGGCTTTAACGCACGATTTTGAAGGCTCTCATGTGGATTTAGGAGCGGAGCTTTGTAAGCGTTATAAAGAACACCCTGCTGTGATTAACGCTATTTACGCACATCACGGACACGAAGAGGCTTTAAGCATAGAATGTGCGGCTGTGTGTGCGGCTGATACGCTTAGTGCGGCAAGACCGGGTGCTAGACGCGAGGTTTTAGAAGCCTTTTTAAAGAGAGTTAATGAGCTTGAAGAAATCGCTAAAAGTAAAGAGGGGATTAAAAATGCTTATGCGATTAATGCGGGGCGTGAGATTAGAGTGATCGCTAATGCAAAACTTGTCAATGACGATGAGGCAACGTTTTTAGCTAAGGAAATCGCTGCCGAAATTCAAGACAAAATGCAATATCCGGGCGAAATTAAAGTCAATGTCATACGCGAATTAAGAGCCGTAGAATACGCAAAATAGGACACTTATGCAAGATATGATTGACACGCTTTTGCGTTATGGTTATGTGATTTTATTTATATATTCTTTGGGTGGCGGTATGGTGGGAATTTTAGCGGCTGGAGTATTAAGCTCACTGGGGAAAATGGAACTTCACTGGTGCATTTTAATCGCCTTTATAGCAAATGCTTTAGGCTCAAGTTTGCTTTATATAATGGGAAAATATGGAAAAAAAGACTTAATGCCTTATTTTAAAAAGCACCGCCGCAAACTCGCTCTTGCTATGCTTAAAATGAAACAATACGGCACAATCTTACTCATCATACAAAAATTTATTTACGGCTTAAAAACCTTTATCCCCATAGCCGCAGGGCTTGCAAAATATGATTTTAAAAAATTTCTTTTTGTAAATACCTTAGCCAGTTTGCTTTGGGCTGTGCTTTTGGGCTATGTGGCTTTTAGTTTTGGCTATGTGGTGGAGAAAATTTTTGAGAAATTTGGGCAGTATTCTTATGCTACGCCTTTATTTTTAGTGCTTTTGGTGGCACTTATTTGGTTTTATCTTTCACGCTTTTCTAAAAAATAATGTTTTTGAGAAATTCTTTTTTAAAACCTATAAAAGAATTTCTTTTTTTAATCTTAGCTTGTGTAGTGATTTTTCTTTTTAATTTAGGCTTAGAATATCAAAATTTTTTAAGCTTTAAGGAGCAAAGACACTTTTTTATTGAAGAAGCAAGACTTGAAAATATTCAAGAAAAATTAAGAAAAAATGGCAGAAAATATTTTGTCTTAAAGCTAAAGACTGCGGATTTTAGCTTTTATACCACAACCTATAAGGATTTAAATTTAAGCAAAAATGAGTTTTTAAGCTTAAGAATTATAAATGAAAACATCAGTTTTAAAGACTATCTTGCGAAGAGTTTTTACGCTCCAAGTTATGATTTTAAAATTCTAGCTAAGAGGGAAGAAAATGCTATCATTAGCTATTTTTTAAACCAGCACGAAAATGAAAAAATGCGTGAATTTTACGGCGCACTCTTTTTTGCTAAAAGTGTTTCAAAAGAATTAAGAAATGATGTTAATCACTATGGCATAGCTCACTTAATCGCCATTAGTGGCTATCATATCGGGCTTTTGTTTAGTTTGATTTTCTTTTTTTTAGCACCACTTTATGGTTTCTTTCAAAGGCGTTATTTTCCTTACCGCAATTTAAGATTTGATTTAAGTATTTTGATTTTTATTTTGCTCTTTTTTTTATGCGTATTTAATAGGCTTTGTGCCAAGTTTTACACGCTCTTTAGTGATGGCTCTTTTTGGCTTTTATTTACTCACAAAAAATATTAAAATTCTAAGCTTTTTTAACCTTTTTTTATGTGTGCTAATTTGCCTTAGTTTGTATCCAAATTTACTTTTTAGCGTAGGCTTTTTCTTTTCTATTTTAGGTGTATTTTATATCTTTTTATACTTGCATCATTTTGCGAATTTTTTTGGGGTTTTGACAAATCTTATTTTGATTAATCTTTGGACCTTTTTGGCTATGATTATCCCTGTGCTTTATTTTTTTCCTCTCATTTCTTATCAGCAGTTTTTGGCTATTTTTTTAAGTCTTGTTTTTGTGCTTTTTTATCCTTTGGTTTTACTTTTGCATTTAGCCTCGGTAGGGTTTTTATTTGATAGTTTTTTACTTGAATTTTTTGCCTTTAAGTTTTATTCTACAAATTTCATTGTGCCTTTTTGGGCTTTTTGTTCTTATCTTTTACTTGGCTTGTTTGGAATTTATTTTAGAGCTTTGGCGTTTTTTGGCATTTTGCTTAATCTTATCCCCTTCATTTTCATTTAAAAAAAAGCAAAATTTCAGTCCAAAAAGATAAATCACCCAAGAAATATAAATCCAAATAAAAAAGAAAAGTATGGTTGAAAAAGAGCCATAAACACTTGCATAAGTCTTATTATAAACGACATAATACACAAATAAATTCTTACTTACATACCAAATCGCTCCCGCACAAAAGGAAGTTAGAGCGAGATTTTTAAGACTTGCTTGATGCAAAGAGCTTGAATAAGAGATGAAAAATAAAGCCCAAATGATGACAAAGGGTAAAATTTCAAAAAAATTAAAGCCGATATGATAATCATCTAAAGCTTTTTGAATAAAAGAAGAAACATAAAAACTAAGTCCTAAGCCAAGCGGCACGAGGGTTAGCAAAGTCCAATAAGAACTAATGCTCGTCCAAAGTCCTTTTGGTTCATTTTGCGTGATACGGTTGATAACAAAGTCATAGCCCGAAAAAAAGGCAAGAGAAGTAAAAGCCATAGCGATGAGTCCCACGATGCCAAGATTAACGCTATTTTTTAAAAAACTATCTAAATAAGTGGCGACTAAGTCCTGCTGGGCAGGGATAAGAAAGGTAAAAATCACACTTTTAGCCCTTTCATAATGTGCCTCAAAGCTTGGAATTTGCGTAAAAACAGAAAAACAAACGAATAAAATAGGGATTAAAGACAAGATAGAATAAAAACTAAGGGAAGCGGAGTAATTTAAAATTTCCTTATCCCTTAAGGTTAATAAAAATTTAAAAATGCGTTTCATTACTATCCTTTAATGAATTGATGAAATTAAGCCTAGTTTATTAAGCAAAGAATAAGCTGTCATAGTGATAGAAAGAGCATAAACGACAAGCAAAATTTTAAAATGTGAAGAAAGATGCATTTTTTCCATAATCTTAATCCCTATAAAAACGCCTATCATCGACGCTACACCTACAATAAAACCTTTTTGTGCAAGTTCGTAATGAATAATTCCAACATTTATAAAAGAAAAAAGTCCTGCCAAAGAAGCAAATATAACAAAAAATAAAGAAATAGGCACGACTCTTTTATTATCATAGCCCAAAAAATACGCTAGAATAGGGGCGATTAAAAGTCCGCCACCTATGCCTAAAGAGATAGCAAAAATTCCCGTAAAAGCCCCTGCAGCAAATAAAATAGTGTTTTTAGCAAATTTACTTCTTTGGGTGTGATTTGTTGTGTTTTTCACCCCGAAAGCATATTTTAGAAAAAAGGCGAAACTTACACATAAAAATATAGTCGTTAGGGCAATATCGCTAAGATGACTTACTAAAACCCCACTAAAACTTGCTCCCAAAAGCCCCCCAAGCCCTATATAAATGCCGTCTTTGAAATTTAAATTTTTCTTTTTGTGATTGATATAAGAACCAAAAATGGCAGCAAAAATCATCTGCACCACAGAAATCGCCACAGCCTGATGTGAGCTAATGCCTAAAAATAGCATAGTAGGAACGATAATCATACCCCCTCCTATGCCAAAAAGCCCAGAAGCTATGCCAGAAATTATCCCTACTAAAAAATAAGGCAAAATTGCCAAGTCCATTATTCTCCTTTGATTAAAAGGAGGATTTTACAAAAAAGCAGTTAAAATAGTCTTAAAATTCAATTTTTATGAAATTTTGTAAAAATAAGCAAAATTAAAGTTCTATTTAAATAAAATATGCGTTTTTTGTGAGTTACTTTGTAAAAAAGTATTTTCAAAATTTGGCATTTGTTTTGAAAATAGTTGGCTTCAAGCCTCGCTTACAAGAAATGAAAATGCGAATTTATGATAAGGAGCTTAACGATGAAAGTGAGACCTTCCGTTAAGAAAATGTGCGATAAGTGCAAAGTGGTGCGTCGTAAGGGCGTTGTTCGCATTATTTGCGAAAATCCAAAACATAAACAAAGACAAGGATAAATATGGCTCGTATTGCAGGTGTTGATTTACCAAAGAAAAAGAGAGTTGAGTATGGACTAACCTACATTTATGGTATAGGGCTTTTCACTTCAAGGAAAATTTTGGATAAGACAGGAATTTCTTATGACAAAAGAGTCCATGAATTAAGTGAAGACGAGGCAGCAGCGATTCGTAAAGAAATCCAAGAAAACTATATGGTTGAGGGTGATTTAAGAAAGCAAGTGGCTATGGACATTAAGGCTTTGATGGACTTAGGAAGTTTTAGAGGCTTAAGACATAGAAAAGGTCTTCCTGTGCGTGGGCAAAAGACAAAAACTAATGCTAGAACACGCAAAGGCAAAAGAAAAACAGTCGGCGCGAAATCATAAGGATAAAAAATGGCAAAAAGAAAAATTGTAAAGAAAAAAATCGTTAAAAAAAATATCGCCAAAGGTATCGTTTATATCAGTGCGACTTTTAACAATACTATGGTTACGGTTACTGATGAAATGGGAAATGCTATCGCTTGGGCGAGTGCAGGAGGACTAGGTTTTAAGGGTTCTAAAAAATCCACTCCTTACGCCGCACAGCAAGCCGTAGAAAGTGCCTTAACTAAGGCTAAAGAACACGGCATTAAAGAAGTTGGCATTAAAGTGCAAGGACCAGGAAGCGGTAGAGAAACTGCTGTAAAAAGTGTCGGTGCTATGGAGGGTATCAAGGTGCTTTTCTTAAAGGACATAACCCCATTAGCTCACAATGGTTGCAGACCACCTAAACGCCGCCGCGTCTAAGAATAAAGGAGAGTAATATGGCAAGATATAGAGGACCAGTAGAAAAATTAGAAAGACGCTTTGGAGTGAGCCTTGCATTAAAGGGCGAGAGAAGATTGGCAGGTAAGAGTGCGCTTGATAAGCGTCCTTATGCACCAGGTCAGCACGGAGCAAGAAGAGGCAAGATAAGCGAATATGGACTTCAATTAAGAGAAAAACAAAAAGCTAAATTTATGTATGGCGTAAGCGAAAAGCAATTTAGAAGATTATTTGCTGAAGCAGCTAGAAAAGAGGGAAATACAGGGGTTTTACTTATCCAGCTTTTAGAACAAAGGCTCGATAATGTCGTTTATAGAATGGGCTTTGCAACTACACGCCGTTTTGCAAGACAGCTTGTAACGCACGGACATATTTTAGTTAATGGCAGAAGAGTCGATATCCCAAGTTTTAGAGTTGAAGCGGGTGCTAAAATAGAAGTGGCAGAAAAAAGTAAAAATAATCCTCAAATCTCAAGAGCGATTGACTTAACAGCTCAAACAGGTATCGTGGCTTGGGTCGATGTGGAAAAAGATAAAAGATATGGAATTTTTACAAGAAAGCCAGAAAGAGAAGAAGTTATCATTCCTGTCGAGGAAAGATTTATTGTCGAGCTTTACTCTAAGTAAAAAGGAGCAGATATGAGACATATAACAACATCTGCTTACACACCGACTGAATTTACCATAGAAAGTCTAGGTGAAACAAGTGCTAAGATTAGTGCTTGGCCCTTTGAGATAGGTTATGGCATTACCCTAGCACACCCACTTCGTCGCTTACTTTATACCAGCACAGTGGGGTATGCGCCTACAGCTATTCATATTGAAGGCGTTGCACACGAATTTGATAGTATGCGTGGTATGCTTGAAGATGTGGCACTTTTTATCATTAACCTTAAAAAACTTCGCTTTAAGCTTAAAAGCGATAGCAATAAAGAAGTTGTCGAGTTTTATTTTAAGGGACCTAAAGAAATTCACGGCAGAGACTTAGATAATGAGCAAGTCAGTGTCGTCAATGAAGATGCGTATTTAGCGACCATTAATGAAGATGCCGAGCTTAAATTTACACTTATTATCGAGAAAGGTATAGGCTATGTGCCAAGCGAGGAAATTAAGGAGCTTTTAGATGATAATAAATTTATAGCTCTTGATGCGTTTTTTACCCCAATAAGAGAAGCGACTTATGATATAGAAAAGGTTTTATTTGAAGATAATCCAGATTATGAAAAAGTGGTTTTAACGATTACAACAGATGGGCAAATTACCCCAAATGAAGCTTTTCAAAATGCTTTAGAAGCTATGTATAAGCAATTAAGCGTTTTTGATAAAATTACAAATGTTAGAAGTATGATTAAAACACAAGCAAGCAATAGTGAACTTGAAAATACTAAGCTTCTTCAAAACATTACCGATTTAAATTTAAGTGCTAGGAGTTACAATTGCCTTGAAAAAGCTGGAATTGTTTATATCGGTGAGTTAGCCCTTATGAGTGTCAATGAACTGGCTGGACTTAAGAATTTAGGTAAGAAGTCTTTAGATGAGATTAAAAGCGTTATGGAAAGTATAGGCTTTGCTGTTGGCACTTCTAAACTTAGTAATAATAAAGATTTGCTTAAGAAAAAAATCGAAGAACTTAAAGCACAAAATGAAGGATAAATAATGAGACACAAACACGGATATAGAAAACTTGGCAGAACTTCATCACACCGTAGGGCTTTGCTAAAGAATTTAACCATAGCTCTTGTAAATAATGGGAAAATCGAAACAACTTTACCTAAGGCTAAAGAACTAAGATCTTATGTTGAGAGACTAATCACTAGAGCCAGAGAGGGCGATTTTAATGCACATAGAGCTGTTTTTGCTTCTTTGCAGGATAAATACGCTACAAATAAGCTTGTAAATGAAATTGCTCCGCAATTTAAAGAAAGAAAAGGTGGTTATACTAGAATCATTAAAACAAGAATTCGCCGTGGCGATGCTGCTGAAATGGCTTTTATAGAATTTGTAGCTTAAATAATTTAGTGGAGTCTTCCACTAAATTATCTCTTCATTTTAATTCTTAATACTTTTTTAATCTTGCTAAAAATTCAATTATTTTTGTTAAAATTTAATCACATTTTATTTTAAGGAAGAATTATGCAAGAGCGTCTTCGTATCGCGATACAAAAATCAGGTAGATTATCCAAGGAGTCTTTAGAGCTTCTCACAAAATGCGGCGTTAAAATGCATATTCACGAGCAAAGCCTAATTGCCTGTTCGACAAATTTAGCCCTAGATGTTTTAAGGGTGCGTGATGATGATATACCTGGACTAATTTTTGATGGGGTTGTAGATTTAGGTATCATAGGTGAAAATGTCCTAGAAGAACACGCTCTTGAACGTAAAGCACAAAAGGAAAGTGTTGAATTTAAGCTGCTTAAAAAGCTTGATTTTGGCTATTGTCGTCTTTCCTTAGCTCTACCTCAAAATAAAGAATTTAAAAATGTCAAAGACTTTGAGGGACTTAGAATCGCCACTTCTTACCCGCAACTTTTAAAACGCTTTATGAAGGAACAAGGCGTAAATTATAAAAATTGTATGCTAACAGGCTCTGTTGAAGTCGCTCCAAGAGCAAATTTGGCTGATGGAATTTGCGATTTAGTTTCAAGCGGAGCAACCTTGCAAGCAAATGGTTTAAAAGAGGTTAAAATCGTTTATGAATCAAAGGCTTGCTTAATACAAAAATCGGCTCCTTTAAATAAGAATTGTCAAAGCTTAGTAGATAAAATTTTATTGCGTATGGAGGGCGTTATGCAGGCAAGGGAGAGTAAATACATTATGCTCCACGCCCCAAAAGAAAAGCTTAACATCATACAAAATTTACTTCCAGGTATGGAAAAACCGACTATAATCCCTCTTTCACACGATGAAAAGAATGTCGCTTTACATATGGTAAGTAAGGAAAATTTGTTTTGGGAGACAATGGAGGCTTTAAAAGATGAGGGAGCAAGTTCGATTTTGGTCTTACCTATTGAAAAAATGTTGAGGTGAAAAATGCAAATATTAAACTATGAAAATTTAAGTCAAATACAAAAAGTAGAAGCTCTTAAACGCCCTGTGATGAGCGTTAAAGAGGAACTTGGTGGCGTGGTTGAAAAAATCATTGATGATGTGAAAAAAAGAGGCGATGAAGCACTGATAGAGCAATCCTTAAAATTCGATAAGGTTGAAATTTCAAATATTAAAATTTCACAAAAAGAACTCAATGAGGCGTGTGAGAGGATTGATGAAAATTTAAAAAGGGCAATTCAAAAGGCTTATGAAAATATCACAAAATTTCACCAAGCCCAACTTAAAGAAGTGCTAAAAGTAGAAACTAGCAAGGGTATTTGCTGCGAGCTTTTGACGCGTCCTATTGAAAGAGTGGGCTTGTATATCCCTGCAGGTTCTGCTCCACTTTTCTCCACCGCCTTAATGCTTGCTATCCCTGCAAAAATTGCTAAATGTGAAAAAATAGTCCTAGCAAGTCCTGCTAAAATTAATGATGTTGTGCTTTTTTGTGCGAAACTTTGCAAAGTTGATGAAATTTATCAAATGGGAGGGGCTGGAGCCATTGCAGCACTTGCTTATGGAACACAAAGCGTTTTAAAGGTGGATAAAATTTTTGGTCCCGGAAATGCCTTTGTAACGGAGGCAAAAAGGCAAGTAAGTAGCGATATAATGGGTGCTAGTATAGATATGCAAGCAGGACCTAGTGAAGTTTTGGTAATTGCCGATGAAAATGCTAGAGCTGATTTCGTAGCGAGTGATTTGCTTTCACAAGCCGAACACGGAGCGGACTCTCAAGTCATTTTAGTGTGTTTGAGTGAAGATTTTGCTAAGAAAGTGCAAAAAGAGCTTGAAATTCAACTTAAAAGCCTTCCTAGAAAAGAAATTGCCTCTAAAAGCTTAAACAATTCTAAAATTTTCATCGCTAAAGATTTAAATGAGGCTCTTGAAATTTCAAACACCTACGCACCCGAGCATTTAATCATACAAACACAAAATCCAAGAGAACTTTTAAGCGGTGTTAAACACGCAGGTTCTGTATTTTTGGGAGCGTATTCGCCTGAGTCTATGGGCGATTATGCAAGTGGAACTAATCATGTCTTGCCTACTTACGGACTCACAAAAACACATTCAAGCCTGAGTTTAATGGACTTTATGAAAACGATGAGCGTGCAAGAATTAAGTCTCCAAGGTTTTAAAAATTTAGCTAAAAGTGTGGAACTTATGGCAGAAGCTGAATGCTTACACGCACATAAAAATGCTGTAAGCTTGCGTTTGAGGACCTTAGAAAATGAGTGAGAAAATTCTTTTTATCGATAGAGACGGCACACTTATATGCGAACCAAAAGAGGATTTTCAAGTCGATAGCCTCGAAAAACTAGCTTTTGAAAAAGGAGCTATCCCAGCACTTTTAAAGCTGCAAAAATTCGGCTTTAGCTTTGTGCTAGTGAGTAATCAAGACGGACTTGGCACGACAAGCTTTCCTAAAGAAGACTTTGAAAAGGCACATTTTAAGATGCTTGAAATTTTGCAAAGTTGTGGCATTGAATTTAAGGATATTTTCATTTGTCCGCATTTTGAAAAGGAAAATTGTGCGTGTAGAAAGCCTAAAACCGCTCTTTTGAAAGATTATATAAAATATCAAATGTATGATAAAAATCAAAGTTTTGTCATAGGCGATAGGCAAAGCGATATGGATTTGGCTTTAAATTTGGGTGTTGTAGGGCTTAGATATGGAGAGCTTTCTTGGGAAGAGCTAACGGAGAAAATTTTAAATTCTTTTCGCTGTGTGAGTGTGAGAAGAAAGACTAAAGAGACGGACATTAGTGTCAAGGTGGCTTTAAATGGCGGTAGAGTTGTGATTGAAAGTGGAGTGGCGTTTTTAGACCATATGATAGAGCAAATTGCCGTGCATAGTGGCATAGGACTTGAGCTTTCTTGCTTGGGAGATTTGGAGATTGATGAGCATCATAGTGTAGAAGATATTGCTTTAACGCTTGGAGAAGCGATAAAAAGGGCTTTAGGAGATAAAATTGGTATAGCAAGATACGGCTTTGTTTTACCTATGGACGAGAGTTTGGCAAGTTGTGCTTTAGATTTTTCTAATCGCCCTTTTCTTAAATTTAAAGCAAAATTTAAAAAGAAAAAGCTAGGCACACTTAGCACGGAGATGATAGAACATTTTTTCTATTCTTTAAGTTATGCTTTGGGGGTAAGTTTGCATTTAAAAGTGAAAGGCAAAAATGACCATCATAAATGCGAAGCCCTTTTTAAAGCCTTTGGCAGGGCTTTAAGAGAAGCTATTAAGATAGAAAGCGAGAATTTGGCAAGTTCTAAGGGGGTGTTATGACTTTTAATAAATTGAAAACATTTTATAAGAAAATTGGCGGAAGTATGAATAGTTTTTTTGTTTTATTAATCGGCTATAAATTTATAATTTAATCTCGTAATATAAATCAAAATATCGTAAAGGTATAATATTTTGTAAAAATCTAAAACCTTTGACTTTGTAGAAGAAAATTATGTTATAAAATGACACAGCAAGATAAATAAGGTTTATGCTTTACTTATCGCAATAAGTTAAATGTCTTGTTTTTTCAAAACTTGTAGCTATAAACTTTAACATTTTTTGTAATTTATTACTATGCAAAAAGTATAGTATAAACAAACTTTACTCTTTTAAATAAATACGCAAAAACACTTTTTAAACTTTTTAAGCAGTATGAAACTCAAACTCTCATATTAATAAAAAAATTTTTAATATCAAAACAATCGCTATATTTAAAAATGAATTTAACAAAATATGGAAACGCTTGACAGTTATAAAACAAGATTTGAAAAGAACAGTGCTTTAATTTTCAATCAAGGAAATTAAATTGAAAATAAGCTATTTTGATAGCTCTGTTTTAAAAATTATTCAATTCAAATGATTGATTATGGAAAGATTTTTGAATAATATGAAGAGAAAAGTAATTTAATCCAAAAAAGGATAAAATGTTAGGAAATTTAAATTGGTTTTTGAAAAGAAAGTATATTTCATTACACTATTTTGCTAAGATGTGCTTATGAAAATCTATCTTTGCCAAACGGACACAACGGCTGGTTTTTTAAGTAAAGACAAAGCTTTATTAAACAAGCTTAAAAATCGCCCATCAAACACACCTTGTCTTATTACAGTGGCACATTTTTCCACACTTTTAAGCTTTACAAGAGTGCCAAAACACTTTAAAAATTTAGTAAGAAAAGCACAAAAAACGACCTTTATTTACCCCAATCAAAAAGCTTTAAGAATTGTAAAAAATGGCAAACACGCCAAATTTTTACAAAAACACGGCTGGTTTTACTCAAGCTCGGCAAATAAACACAAAAAGCCTTTTAAGCTTAGTTACGCTCTTTTTTTAGCGAAAAAATACAAAATAAAAATAATCGATAAAAATTTACACGAAGAAAGTGCTTCTAAAATTTTTAAACTTTCTCGTTCTAAAATGCGTAAAATGCGTTAAAATTTATCAAAAAATTAAAGGAGTAAAAAATGCCCATTGTCAATATTAAACTTGCAAAACCTGCCTTAAGCAAAGAGCAAAAAGCCGAGTTAATCGCCGATGTGAGTGAGCTTTTAAGCACGAAGTATCATAAAGCTAAAGAAAGAGTGGTTGTGATGATAGAGGATGTCGAGCCTTATGATATAGGTTTTGGAGGGGAGAGTGTGGAAAAAATTAAGGCAAAGGCACAAAAATGAAAGTTTTAAAAATAGGAGATGAAGCGCCAAATTTCGAGCTTTTAAATCAAGACGGCGTTAAAATTGCTTTGAAAGATTTTGTCGGTAAAAAGGTTATTTTGTATTTTTATCCTAAGGATAACACTCCGGGCTGCACGAGTGAGTCTTGTGATTTTTCTACGCTTTATGAAAAATTTCACGCAAAAAACGCCGTCATTTTGGGTATTAGCCCTGATAGCACGAAAAGTCACGAAAAATTTATTCAAAAATATCATTTAAATCAAACCTTACTAAGTGATGAAAATAAAGAGGTTTGTAAGGCTTATGGGGCGTGGGGTTTAAAGAAAAATTATGGTAAAGAATATGAGGGCTTAATCCGCTCAACTTTCATTATTGATGAAGGGGGCAAAATCGCTCAAATTTACAGCCCTGTGCGTGTGAAAGACCACGCCTTAAAAGTGCTTGAGAGTCTTTAATGTTTGTGCATATTTGTTGTAGTGTGGATAGTCATTATTTCGTGCAAGAGCTTCAAAAAACTTATCCTAATGAAAAAATCATAGGCTTTTTTTACGACCCTAATATCCACCCTTATAGCGAATATGAATTGCGTTTTTTAGATGTGAAAAGAAGCTGTGAAAAGCTAGGTATAAAGCTTTATAAGGGTGAGTATGAGTATGAAAAATGGCTTAGTGCGGTAAAAGGCTATGAAGATGAGCCAGAAAAGGGTGCTAGGTGTGAAATTTGCTTTGATTTTAGAATGGGTGGGAGCGTGGAATTTGCGAAAAAAATGGGAGAAAAAAAACTTACAACTACGCTTTTAACCAGTCCCAAAAAGGACTTAGACCAGCTTAAAAATGCTTTGCAAAAAGAGTGTGAGCCTTATGGGATAGAATTTATCGCACCTGATTTTCGTAAAAATGGTGGCACACAAAGGCAGTTTGCCTTAGCTAAAGAGGCTATGCTTTATCATCAAAATTATTGCGGCTGTCTTTACGCACTTTCGAAACAAAAGCAAAATAAGCCTTTTATTGACGAGCTTATAAGCCCTTTAAATAAGCAGGTTTTACCCGCTAGCATTGAAGATAGAATAAGGCTTTATAAAAAGGTGCAGAATTTAGAAAAAAAGGGCGTGAAATTCTCGCTTGAACGAGAGAAATTTTTAAATTATCGTCTTTTAAGCGGACTTTTAAAAAGGGATAAAAAAGTCATTAAAAGTCATATTTTATTTTATTCACATTTTAAAAATGTCGTAAGCAAATTTCGTATTAGTGAGAATTTAAAAGGCGAATTTAAAAGCATGAAAGATGAAATTTGCTTGTGGGATTTTGAGTATTTTAACGCAAAATGTGGGGCTAAATTTAAGACTTACGAGGATTTTTTAAAGCGTCCCTTAAGTGTGGAAAAAGAGATTAAAATAAGGCAAAAAGAATTTGGAAATTATCATCTCTCTCCCATTATCATCGTGGAAAATTTGGAAGTTGGAGTGTATGAAGTGATGGCAAAGAGTGAAATTTATTTTGATGTGAGAGAAAAATTGTTAAAGAGAGGATAAAATGAAACGATTTATTTTATTAGCATTTGCGATTTTAATGCTTAGGGCAGAGGATGGTGTTTTAAAATATGGCTTTGAGTTCAAAGATGGAGTTTATCACTTGGTAGAACTTAAAAAAGAGCAAAAAAAATTATGTCTAGGAAAAATTTGTAGCATTGAAAAAATATATGCTGAGGGTAATTATTCTTTTACTAGCACCTATGAAGGTAAGGTTGTTAATTCTTATAAAAATACTCTTTTTTTTATTCCTGATGAAAAGCTTGTTTTAGGAAATTTAGAAAATGAAAATTTAAATAAAGACTTAAATTCTTGCTCTTCAAAAGAAGTTTTTCATAAGCTTTTGCAAGATAAAAAGCATTTTTTGGAAAATGAAGAATTAAATTATTATGGAAATGAAATTAGTCAAAATTTAAAGATTGCAAAAATCACAAAAGATAAGATTTTTTTTGAGAATTTTGTCGATTATTCTTACAGCGGTGCGGCACATCCTAGCTTTTATACAAGTGGCTTTTCTTTAGATACTAAGACTATGGAGCTTAAAACCTATCTTTTAAGTGATGTTGTTGAGGATAGTTCTAAATTTAGAAATTTTATTAATAAAATTTTAAAAGAATATTTGACTAAAAATAAAGAAGAATGGGCGGATTGGGACGAGAGAGATTATTTTGGTAAAGATGAATTTGAATTTAATATTTTAAAGCAAGAGGTTGTTTTTAAGGAGAGAGGGCTTTATATCAATTTGCGTTATTTACTCAGTGAAGCGGGGCGAAGTATGGACTTTTTTGAAGTGCCTTATGAGAATTTAAAGGATTTTGCCAAGGGAGATTTAAAGCGAATTTTAGAAAAATAAAATGGGCATTTTTTATCTTTTGTTAGGTTTTTTGATGTAAAATAATTTTTTCAAATTTCAAGGGCTTTATGATGATAGATGTTATGCAAATTCAAGAGATTTTACCGCACCGCTATCCCTTTTTACTTGTCGATAAAATTACAGAATTAAAAATCAGTGAAGTGGTTAAAGGTTATAAAAATATTAGTATTAGCGATTATGTGTTTATGGGACATTTTCCAGGACACCCTATTTATCCGGGTGTTTTGATTTTAGAAGGTATGGCACAAACAGGCGGAGTTTTAGCCTTTGAAAGTATGGATAATAAGGTCAATCCTAAAGAAAAGGTTGTTTATTTTACAGGTATTGACGGGGCGAAATTTAGAAATCCTGTGCGTCCTGGTGATAGGCTTGATTATGAAATGCGTGTGGTAAAAAATCGTGGTGCTTTGTGGATTTTTGAGGGCAAGGCTTTTGTGGAGGAAAATTTGGTCGCAGAAGCTGAACTTAAAGCGATGATAGTGGATAAGTGAGAGTATTTTGAAAAAGATTCATCCTAGTGCAGTTGTAGAAGATGGTGCAATTTTAGGCGATGATGTGCAAATTGAAGCCTATGCCTTTGTGAGTAAAGAAGCTAAAATCGGCAATGGTGTGATTATTAAGCAAGGTGCAAGAATTCTAGCCGATACTACAATAGGCGATGAGAGTCGTATTTTTTCTTATGCCATTATAGGCGATATCCCACAGGACATTTCTTACAAAGATGAACAAAAAACGGGCGTGATTGTAGGCAAAAACGCTACGATTAGAGAATTTGCTACGATTAATTCAGGCACGGCAAAGGGCGATGGCTTCACTAAAATAGGCGATAATGCTTTTATAATGGCATATTGTCATATAGCTCACGATTGCATTTTGGGACATCATATTATTTTGGCAAACAATGCGACTTTAGCAGGGCATGTGGAGCTTGATGATTATGTTGTTGTTGGAGGGCTTACGCCTATTCATCAATTTGTTAAAGTGGGAGAAGGTGCTATGATAGCTGGTGCTTCGGCACTTTCTCAAGATATTGTGCCGTTTTGTTTGGCGGAGGGAAATAGGGCTAGTATTAGAAGTTTAAATTTGGTAGGAATTCGCCGTCGCTTTGAAAAAGATGAGGTTGAACGCTTAAATCAAGCTTATAAATTTTTATTTAAGGGCGGAGATTTGAAAGAAAATGCACGCGTTTTACTTGAAGAAAATGAAAGTGAAAATGTCAAAAAAATGTGCCGTTTCATTTTAGAGACAAAACGCGGAATTCCTGTATATAAAGGCAAAAATAATGGCTAAACGATGCAGTTTTTGTAATAGAGATGATAGTGATGATATAAAAATTTTAGCAAATGAAGATGGCGAAGCTTTTATTTGTGAGTATTGTGTTGAGGGTGCTTATAGTATCATTTATGGAGAAGAAAATTCTTTAAAAAAGACTAAAAATACAGAAAAAGGTGATTTGGATTTCCAAAAAATCACACCTAAAAATTTAAAAGCTTATTTAGACCGCTATGTGATAGGGCAAGATAGGGCGAAGAAGATTTTTAGCGTGGGCGTCTATAATCACTACAAAAGGCTTTTTAGAGCAGATTTAGAAGACGATGATACCGAGCTTTTTAAATCCAATATTTTACTTGTTGGTCCCACAGGTAGTGGTAAAACGCTTTTAGCACAGACTTTAGCTCGTTTTTTAGATGTGCCTATTGCTATTTGCGATGCGACTTCTTTAACGGAGGCTGGTTATGTCGGCGAAGATGTGGAAAATATACTCACACGCCTTTTACAAGCAGCTAATAATGATGTAGAAAGAGCACAAAAAGGAATCGTTTTTATCGATGAGATTGATAAAATTGCTAGAATGAGTGAAAATCGTTCCATTACGCGTGATGTAAGTGGTGAGGGTGTGCAACAAGCTCTGCTTAAAATTATAGAGGGTAGTTTGGTGAATATCCCTCCAAAAGGCGGTAGAAAGCATCCTAATCAAGACTTTATACAAATAGACACGAGTAATATTTTATTTGTATGCGGCGGTGCTTTTGATGGTTTAGAGCAAATTTTAAAACGCAAACTAGGTGATAAGGTTGTGGGTTTTTTTGATGAGAGTGGAGAAAAAGATAAGGATTTGCTAGAGAAAATCGAACCTGATGATTTGGTGCATTTTGGATTAATTCCTGAGCTTATCGGGCGTTTGCATATTATTGCTTCTTTAAATGAGCTTAATGAAGATGATATGGTAAGAATTTTAACCGAACCTAAAAACGCAATTATTAAGCAATATCAAAAACTTTTTGCTATTGATGGTGTGAATTTGAAATTTGAAGAAGACGCATTAAGGGCTATTGCAAAATTTGCACTAGAGAGAAAAACGGGTGCGAGGGGGCTTAGGAGCATTATTGAAGAAATGATGGTGGATTTGATGTTTGAATTACCTGAATACAAAGATTATGATATTGTTATCACAAAAGAGGTCGTTTGTGAGGGAGCGAAAGCTTTGTTGATTAAGAAAAAAATAAGTTAAAGGGATAGAAATGATTTTGGATCAATTAATAGGATTTTTTTCCAGTGATATGGGCATAGATTTAGGCACGGCTAATACTTTGGTTTTAGTTAAAGATAAGGGTATAGTGATTAATGAGCCTTCCGTTGTGGCTGTGGAGCGTGAAAGATACGGCTCTAAGGCTAAAATTTTAGCTGTGGGTAAAGAAGCGAAAGAAATGGTCGGTAAAACCCCGGGTAATATCGAGGCGATTCGTCCTATGAAGGACGGCGTGATTGCGGATTTTGATATGACTGAAAAAATGATTCGTTATTTTATAGAAAAAACGCATCGCAGAAAGAGCTTTTTACGCCCTAGAATCATCATCTCTGTGCCTTATGGTTTGACACAGGTTGAAAGAAAGGCTGTGCGTGAAAGTGCTTTAAGTGCTGGTGCTAGAGAGGTTTTTTTGATAGAAGAGCCTATGGCAGCGGCGATAGGGGCGAATTTACCCATACAAGAGCCTAAGGGGAATTTGGTTGTTGATATTGGAGGCGGAACGACTGAAATAGGAGTGATTTCACTTGGCGGACTTGTGATTTCAAAATCTATACGCACTGCCGGCGATAAGCTTGATATGAGCATTGTTAATTATGTTAAAGAAAAATATAATCTTGTCATAGGCGAAAGAACGGGTGAAGAGATTAAAATAACCATAGGTTCAGCCATACAACTTCCAAAAGAACTTTCTATGGTCGTAAAAGGACGCGATCAAATTAGCGGTTTGCTTTCTCGCATTGAGCTTACAAGTGAAGATGTAAGAGAGGCGATGAAAGAGCATTTAAAAGAAATAGCCGATGCACTTAAAATGGTGCTTGAGATGATGCCACCCGATTTGGCGAGTGATATAGTTGAAAATGGCGTGGTTTTAACAGGAGGCGGAGCTTTGATTCGTGGGCTTGATAAGTATTTAAGCGAATTAGTGCGTTTGCCTGTGTATGTGGCTGATGAGCCGCTTTTAGCAGTGGCTAGAGGCACAGGCAAGGCTTTAGAGGAAATTTCACTTTTGCATCAACTAACGAATGAAGAATAAAATTTTTTATGTTTTAATTTTAGCTTTTTTAGTTTTCATCTCTTTTTATTATGGGGGCGTGATAAAAAAAAATACTCTTTATGTCAATGATTTTGTCTTAAATAATCTTTATAATTTTAAGGATTATTTAAGTGCTTCCATTTCTAAGCATTTTGATCAAGCCGAGCAGATCGAAATTCTAAAAAAAAGAAATAGAGAATTAGAGGAAAATTCCATACTTCTTAATACTTTCGCAGACCGCATTAATCGTTTTTTAGAGGATAAAAACTCAACGCAATATTTTCCAAGCTTGACCCTTACAAGAGCACTTTCTTATGTGGGTGCAAATGACTATCAAAAAGTGTGGCTTGATGATTTTAAGGGTAGTTCGAAAAATCGCGGCTTGATTTATTCAGGCTTTAGTGCTGGTATAGCTGTCAATAAGGACGGCAGAACTATGGCACTTTTACAAGGTGATGAAAAATGTATTTTTTCTGTTTATATAGGCAAGGATAAGTATCCGGGCATTATACACGGCGAAAATGGCAAGGTTGTGGTGAAATTTATTCCTAAAGCTTCTAAGATAAAAGAGGGTGATGTGGTTTTTACAAGTGGGCTTGATAATGTCTTTTTTGCTGGGGTTGGCGTGGGTATTATCGAAAGCATTAAGGAAGATGATATGTATAAAAATGCCCTTGTGAAACCTTATGTAAGCCTCAATATCCCTTCTTATTTATATATCATTGAAAAAACTTACTAAAGGGCTTTGATTAGTTAAATTTGGTTATAATTCTGCAATTTTATTTTAGGAAAGATGATGCCAAAGCGAAGTGATATTAAAAACATTTTATTGATAGGAAGCGGTCCTATTGTCATAGGGCAAGCTTGCGAATTTGATTATTCGGGCACACAGGCGGCTAAGACCTTAAAAGAGCTTGGATACCGCGTTATTTTAATTAATTCTAACCCTGCGACCATTATGACAGATCCTGAATTTGCTGATGCAACCTATATAGAACCTATCACAAAAGAAAGCATTTTAAGCATACTTAAAAAAGAAAAAATCGATGCCATTTTACCCACTATGGGCGGTCAAGTTGCCTTAAATGTGGCTATGGAAGTGTTTGAGAGTGAGGAATTTAAAAAAGACTTTTCCTTTGTGAAATTCTTAGGTGCAAATCCTGAAGCTATTAAAAAGGGCGAAGATAGACAAATTTTTAAAGAGTGTATGAAAAAAATCGGTATGGATTTACCTAAATCTATGTATGCTTATGACTATGAAGAAGCCTTAAAGGCAGTCGATGAGATAGGATTTCCTTTGATGATACGCGCATCTTACACGCTTGGAGGAGCGGGAAGTGGTGTGGTGTATAATTTAGACGAATTTAAAGAGCTTGCCACGGCAGCATTAAGCCTCTCTCCTATTCACGAAATTTTGATTGAGGAGAGTTTGCTTGGCTGGAAAGAGTATGAAATGGAGGTTATACGCGATAAATTCGATAATTGCATTATTGTTTGTAGCATAGAAAATTTAGACCCTATGGGTGTGCATACAGGAGATAGCATTACCATAGCCCCAGCCCTAACCTTGACTGATAAAGAATATCAAGCAATGCGTAATGCCTCTTTTGCTATCTTGCGTGAAATCGGCGTGGATACAGGCGGCTCTAATGTGCAATTTGCCATTCACCCACAAAATGGCAGAATGATAGTCATAGAGATGAATCCACGCGTTTCACGCTCCTCCGCTCTTGCCTCTAAAGCCACAGGTTACCCCATAGCTAAGGTAGCCACGCTTTTAGCGGTGGGCTTTAGTTTAGATGAGATTAAAAACGACATCACAGGAACTCCCGCTTCTTTTGAGCCGGCGATTGATTATATTGTTACAAAAATTCCGCGTTTTACCTTTGAGAAATTTCCAGGAGCGAATGAAATTTTGGGCACGGCGATGAAAAGTGTGGGTGAAGTGATGGCTATGGGTCGCACTTTTAAGGAGAGTTTGCAAAAAGCACTTTGCTCTTTGGAGAGAAATTATAGCGGTTTTGATAGGGTGCAGTTTGAAGATAAAAATGAACTTGTTTTTAAGATAAGAAATGCAAATGAAAAGAGACTTTTATATCTAGCAGAGGCTTACAGACAGGGCTTTAGCACGGAGGATCTTTATGAGTTTTGCAAGATAGATAGATGGTTTTTAGAGCAAATTAGAGAAATTGTGGAATTTGAAAAGTGCATTGATATGGACATTTTAAGCGACAAGGTGCTTTTAAGAAAAGCTAAAACGATGGGCTTTTCGGATAAAAAAATCGCCGCTTTAGTCAATGAAAAGGATAATTTAGAGCTTTCACAAAATGATATTTATTATGCGAGAATGAAGCATAAAATCATAGTCGAATTTAGCGAGGTGGATACTTGTGCAGGGGAGTTTAAAGCTCTTACGCCTTATCTTTACTCAAGCACTAATGCTAGTGAGCTAACCCAAAGTAAATTTGAAAACAAAAAGGAAAAAAAGGTGCTTATTATAGGCGGAGGACCAAATCGCATAGGACAGGGCATAGAATTTGACTATGCTTGCGTGCATGCGTCTTTTGCACTTAAGGATTTAGGCATTAAGACCTTGATGTATAACTGCAATCCTGAAACCGTTTCGACCGATTATGATACGAGCGATGTGCTTTATTTTGAACCTATTGATTTTGAGCATTTAAGAGCGGTGATTGAAAGGGAAAAACCTGATGGCGTAATCGTGCATTTTGGAGGGCAAACTCCGCTTAAATTTGCTAAAAGGCTAAGTGCTTTTGGGGCGAAGATTATTGGCACGAGTGCTAGGGTGATTGATTTGGCTGAAGATAGGGAGAAATTTGCACTTTTTTGTGAAAATTTGGGGATTAATCAGCCTAGAAACGCTACTGCCACTAAGGTTGAAGAGGCTGTTTTAAAAGCGAGTGAGATAGGTTATCCTGTGCTAGTGCGTCCAAGTTATGTTTTAGGTGGGCGTGCGATGCGCGTGGTGTATGATGAGAGTGAACTTCGTCTTTATATGCAAGAGGCGGTGGCTGTGAGCGAGAGAAGTCCTGTTTTAATCGATGAGTTTTTGGATAATGCTACGGAGATTGATGTTGATGCCATAAGTGATGGTAAGGAAGTCTATGTGGCTGGCATTATGGAGCATATAGAAGAGGCTGGAATTCACTCAGGTGATAGTGCTTGCTCCTTGCCACCTTGCAATATTGATGAGAAAACTCAAGAACTCATTTGTCAAAAAACCACAGAAATAGCTCTAAATTTAGGAGTTAAAGGACTTTTAAATATTCAGTTTGCCTTACACGAAAACAAGCTTTATATGATAGAGGTAAATCCTAGAGCTAGCCGCACCGTGCCTTTTGTGAGTAAGGCTACGGGAGTGCCTTTAGCTAAGGTTGCTACGCGTGTGATGTGGCAGGGGAATTTAAGGGAGGCTTTGAGCTTTTATGACTGCTTTGGAGTGGTTGATTTTAAACTTTTACGCCCTAAAAAGTCAAATTATATTAGCATTAAAGAGGCGGTTTTTCCTTTTGTAAAATTAAGCGGAAGTGATTTAGAGCTGGGACCTGAAATGCGTTCCACAGGCGAGGTAATGGGCATTAGCAAGGATTTTAATAAGGCTTATGCAAAAAGTCAAATTTGTGCTTTTAATCCTCTGCCTAAAAATGGAGTCGTCTTTATCTCCCTTAAAGAAAAGGATAAAAAATTCGCCGCTAAAATTGCTAAAGCTTATACTCAACTAGGCTTTTCTTTACTTGCTACAAGTGGCACTTGTAAGAAGATTAAAGAGGCTGGTTATGCGTGTGAGTTAGTGTATAAAATTTCAGAAGGACGCCCTAATGTCGAAGATAGGCTTAAAAATGGCGAAATTCATCTCGTCATTAATACAAGCGATTCGCATAGTTTCGTGGGGGATACGAAGAAGATTAGGGAAAATATTTTGCGTTTTAAAATTCCTTATTTTACAAATTTACGCTCGGCTTTTGCGGGAGCAAAGAGCATTAAGGCTATGCAGGATAAAAGCTATTTAGAGGTTAAAAGTCTGCAAGAGTGGCTTAGGGGGTGAGGGTATGATAGAAATTTTAGCACATCGTGGGTTTTGGCGTGAAAAAGAGGAGCAAAATACCCTTGCAAGTTTGGTTAAGGCTTTTGATATGGGCTTTGGCATAGAAACAGACCTTAGAGACGGAGAGGGTAAGCTTTTACTTTCTCACGATATCGTTACTTTCTTTAAAAAATTGTTCAAATTTTGTAAAATATCGCCAATTTTGAATAATTTTATCACATTGAGGTTTCGTATATTTTAGCTTTTTGTCAAATTACTCCAAGTAGCTATAACTAAATTTGGGCAAAAACTAACTTTACCTTAAATAACCTAGATAAACTCAAATTAACCTAAAATATCCTATAATGTAAAAAATCTTAGGAAAACAATCATGGATATAAAAATTGAAAATGCAACATTTGAAAATATAGAATTTATAAAATATTGTTTTTCTTTAGGATTCAAAGAAAAGCATTTTTATAAAAAGGAATTTGCAGAAAATGACAATATAAAAAATATAATACAAATAAATAATCCATTTATATAATTTTTTATTATCAAAAGTGGCACTGATAATGCAGGTTTTGCTTTTTATAAAAAATTGAATATACAAAAAACATGTTTGAAATTAATATGTTATATATTCTAAGCAATTTTAGAAGAAAAAAATTGCTTCAAATTTCATTCAATACTATGAAAATATATTTCTAAAAATAATAACAATGAAATATTTCTTATTGCTGGTTGCAACAAAAATAATTCCAAAAATACTACTAAACTTTCTGAAAAATTAGAATATAGAATACAAGAAAATCCAAAAATGAAAAATTCACATTTCTAACAAAATGCTTAAAAAGATAAAAAATGCAAAGAGGTGAAGCTAAAATTGAATTTTACTCAAATATAAATTATTTAAAAAAAAGAATTTAAAAATGGTTGTACTAAATTTCTTTATAATAAAGCTTTAAAAGAAAAACTTTAAAATAACTTATAAACAATATAATAAATATTTCAATGATGAATTTAAAAATAAAATCACGAAAAAGAAACAATACAAAAAGATAATTAATTTTTTAGTTTTAGAGAATTAAGAACCTTCAAGCTAAAGATTGATACAAAATCAAAAAAAGTATTTGATGCTAAATCGGGAAAAGATATTAAAAGTAATTTGTTATAAATCTGAAGTATTTACAATTCTAGCATTAAAGTAATTCAAATAACCGATCTCGCTTCTTTTAAATTTAACAGCTAAAATTCTATCATTTTCAAAGGAATTCTCCATATATTCTCGAAAATTAAAATTTCTGCTCCTACTAAATATTTATTACTAAAGAAAACACTAAAATAAAACCCTATATTTGTTTCAAGATCAACACAATTAATAAGTATATTTGCTTTTTTACTCCATTTGATATTATTAACAAAAATATATAATTCATTATCTAAATTCAAATCTTTAGTTTTTTCACTTAATTTCTCAATTCTTTTTTACTCCTTTCCATTTAAGCTCCTTTAAAAATCTTAACAATTATAAAAAACAAAGCTTAACGCCAAAAATAAAAATATTTAAGAAAATAAAAAACTTAAATAATTAAATTCCCATTTTACCATTACTTTAAGTTTCAAAGAAAAATACTCTAAACTTAAAAAGAAATATTATTTATCAAAAGCTTATAATATCGATATTCAAAGTAATTAATTTGAAAAGTAGAGTTTTTAAATTGCTTCTTTTTGGTATATATAACATAATAAACCTTTTAGGTGCTATATTTTGCATTGATATAGGGTGCGAGGTGCGCAATCGTCTAAAGCAACAAGCGAACTTATTGTAGTAAGAAGAGTAAGAGATGTTTAGCCTCTTCAAATTTTACAAATGAGCGTTAGCGAAATTTGCTGTAAAAAATTTTTGCTTTCAAGAGTAGATTAAGAAGGAAATGTTATGCAAATAAATTTAAAAGTTAAATGATGATTATATCTATCATAAATAAGAAAGGTGGAGTCGGCAACCCCCCCCCCCTTTTTTTTGCTTTTTCTATTGCTAAAGAATTGATGAAAATATTTCCGCAAAAGACTTCATTGTCCTTAAAGATGATACTAGCGATTTAAACAAAGCTAGACAAGCGGAGCTGACAAAAAACTTTGAAAATACCATTCAAATGATAGCAAATAACTATCAAAAAGAATATAAAGTTTTAGAATACAAAGGATTGATTATTAGCGGAGAAAAAACAGATTTAAACACCTTAAGTTTTTATGTTTCAACTCCTGATGGTCAAACTATAATGGAGCCTGAAAATATGGTTTATAAAAGAGATGACAAAACTTTTTTTAAATTAGAAAATTATGTGAATTTCGGCGGTTTTATGAAAAGGTTAAATAATTTTTATAACGATTTAGAAAAATTTAGCCAATTTAATAAAAGCAAGATAGAAAGTCTTAAAAAAGAAATTGCAGAGCTAGAAAATATTACAGGAGACAACACTCCTATTTATAAGAGAAAAGACTATTTGGAGGCATTAAGAGAAGATAATCGCATTGTCATAGAAGAAATAGAAAAAATGAGTAAGCAAAAAGGTTATAAAAGTGATTTCGTGTCAAAATCTGCAAAGATTTTAGAGGATTTAAATAGACAAAGTAAAACTATAAAAGAAAATGAAATTGACTATTGATAATTGCTTAAAGTTTTTATTAACATTTTTATATTATAATCTTTCTATAAAAGTTTTGGCAGTAACCTTAAATATATTCAATAGCATTTATGGTAAGCCCTTAACTATATGAACCGCACGATATAAAAATGTCTAAGTGGTTCAATTCTTCTTAAAGTTTTAAAATGTTAAAAAAGTAGCAATATTAGTAGATGGTAATTTTTTTATAAGACGCCATAAATCTTATTTTAAAAAAATTTAAAAAACTAATCACTATAAGCCTTCTCCTAAAGAATTGGCAAAAGCTTTGCATAATCATTGTTTAAAACATGTTGATAAAAACAAAGAAGAGTTATACCGCATTTTCTTTTATGATTGTAAACCTTTAAATAATAAAGCTCATAATCCAAAATCTAATGAATGCATAGATTTTGTTACAACTGAAACTTATAAAGAAAGAATAGAATTACATAAATGTTTAATCTCTAAGCCTTGTCTTGCATTAAGATTAGGTTATCTCGATGAAAAGAGTGCTACTTGGATTATTAAAGATGAGAAAAAACATAAGAAATTATTGAGTGGAAAAATGACAATAGAAGATCTTAGCAATAATGATTATATGTATTATGAAAAACAAAAAGGTGTTGATATGAAAATAGGTATTGACATAGCTATTCTAGCTTTAAAAAAAACTAGTCCAAAAAATAGTCTTAATTTCTGGCGATAGCGATTTTGTTCCTGCCTCAAAATTAGCTAGGATAGAAGGTATCATTTTTACTCTCGATCCAATGGGTAACCCTATTAAAGAAAATTTGCAAGAACATATTGATTATTTAAAAACTACACTACCACGCTTCAAAAAAGCGACTAATTCTTCTCTTAAGTAAAGAAGCTCTAAGATTTATTTATTTTTATTTTAAAATATTAATTTTAGTCAATATTATTTCTATCTATTCTTCCTCTCTTCTCTATCTTTTAAAGTAGATTTAATGATATTTATACATTTTTCAAAAAATTTATCATATCTTTCTTTATCATCTTCCCTCAAATCGAATAAATCAAAAAGCATGTAAGATGTTTGTCCGCGATCTAAAATATTTTTTGGATAATGCTTTAAAGATAAAAGTTTTCTGTAATCATCTTCATTAAATTCTAAGCAAGAAATTTTATAGTTGAATTTTTGATAAAATTCATATAAATCACAAAGATCGCTACATTCTCTAGCTTCCATTATAAAATTATTTCCTATACAAAAATCAGTTTGATATAAACCAAATTCATTATTTCGATTTATTACAATTATTCTAGTATGATCAAGATTATTTTTAGAAGTTACAATATAAATTCTATCAAATTCTTCAGCCTCTTTTATAAATTGGGAGTTAAAATTTGATTTAATAAGATCATTTGCAAATGGAGAGTCTTCCCCTGTCAATAGCCAATTATGATTGATTTTAAATGTTAATGCAAATTTTTCTAAAAAATCAAAATCTGGATACATTTTAAAATTTAAAATTTGATTGATTTTTGCATAATTACTTTCACCCATTGCTCTCGAACAAGTTATTTCACTTAATTTTAACTCATTAAAGATATGATTAATTCTATTAATTAAATCATTATGATCTTTTGAAAAAACATTATTCATCGTATTATCTCCTAAATTATGTAAGTTTAGCGAAGCAAATCCTTCCTGAAAATTCTTAATTATACTTCTCAGATTATAATTTTCAAGCATTAATTCTAAGGCTACTTTAGCTGTTTTGGATATCCGCGAACTATCACTCCAAGAATCTATTGTAGTTTTTGATAATCCTAATTTTTCAGCCAATTCTGTCCTACTCATCCCCAAAGTGTTACAAACTTTTTTGAACATAAAAAAACTCCTTTTGGAAAATAATTTCTGAAATTAAAGCATAATAAAATAAAAAAGTCAAGTTAAACATATTGCATAATATTTTATATTTTTTATGTAATATAATCTAATAAAGTCATCTTTTTCTGATTTCTTTTCAGCGATGATTTGATAAGTCCAATTTTGTGAGCTTAAAAAGCTATCTTTTGGAACAAAGTTATATTGTTTTTCCAAAATGGAAGTGTTAATAGTTAAAATAGAACCATTATCTAATTTTTTTGGTTGCGGGGCAGAACACCCAACTACTAATGAAGCAATTACAGCTAAACTAAGCGACATTTTTTTCATTGTTTTCTCCTATGATTTGAATTTTTACTTTGCATTCTCCTTTTAAGATTGCATTTTCTAATTGTTCTCTTGTTGGAATTTTTCTTATTGTTGATAAGCTTTTTGAAACAGCTTTAAATTTATCCATAAAATAAGAATCTGAATAATAAAATGCTTTATTGCATAAGATAGGTTTGCCACTATCAATAGTAATCAACTCGTTTTCAAAAGCCATTTCTCTCAGCTCTTGCGGTAACATTAAAGCTCTACTTGCTTCACTAATACTTCTTGAGCCACCACCATTACCACTTGTATTAATACTTCTTGAGCTTGTTTTAAAAGTGGTATTTCCTAAAATCCTAGAAATAGCTTCTGCGTCTTCTTGTTCTCTTGGTGCATAAAAAATTTGACAAGCGTGATTTGTTAATAATGTTTTAGCTCCTTCTTTTCCATAACCTAAAGGCTGTTGCGTTTCAAGTTGTGAGTTAGATTGATAAATCATTAAAGAGCGTAGCCAATATCCAGCCATAAAGCTTACAGCAGATTGATAGATAGGAATTCTACCAGGTGCAGTAAATTCGTCCATAACCATTAAGCAGGTGTATTTTAATTCTTTATTGCTTTGTGGCAATTCTTTAGTATTTAGTAGAATAAGTTGCGACCAAAATATATTTAAAATAAATCCAGCATTTGCTAATTGATCAGGCGTAATTCCTATATAAATTGTCATTTTCTTTTTGCGTAAATCTCTTAAATCAAAATCACTTGTTTCTGTGCTTAATCTTAGAGTTTCACTTTCAAATGGCACAAGAGGAGCATTAAAAGAACTCATTACGCCCGATTTAGTTGCGTCTGAGCTGATATTAAAATAAGTTTCTAAGCGTCTTATGGTAGCTTCATCTAAAATTTCACAATAGACTAAAAAATTGTATGTATCATCAAAGCCTCTAATGTTATTTTCCTCATTTTTAAGAGTTAAACCTTTTGAGAGTTGTAAGATATTGTAAAAGTTAAATTCTCCTACATCTACATTAAAAGCTTTTTGAAAATCTTTTCCATTGCCACTAAGTTGCAAATCACGCCATAAATAACAAAGTCCTATGAATAGATTTTGAGCTAATCCGTTGAAAAATTTTGAAGTAGAATCCCCATCAAGTGGATAAAGGATATTGCCTAAATCCATTAATTGACTATCGCAATGCTCTTTATCATTCATATCAATGTAGCTTAAAGGATTATAGCGATGTGTTTGTCTTGAAAATGGATTAAAAAGATAAACTTCTTGTCCTAAGATTTCTTTTCTATATTTACTGGTGTAATCAAAGCATTCTTGCTTAATATCTTGCACCACAGCACTTTCTTGCCATTCTAATAAATTTGGTATCACAATACCTACACCCTTACCACTTCTTGTAGGAGCTCCTAAAGCTACAAATTGCTGACCGCCAAATCTTAATAATTTTCCCTTATATTTTCCAATAATAATACCCTTATCCCCAAATAAATTCATTTTTTTAATTTCATTAAAATTAGCAAATCTAGCTTCGCCAAATTGAGATTTTTTGGTTTTTAAGGATAACACCAAAAGAGTCAAAGCAAACAAACAAAATGCGAAAGTGATACCCAAAGAAAGCCATATTTTTGGGTAATGATTAGCGACTGCCTGTAAAGTGAAGTTAATGTTATAGATTTCAATCGCTTTCATTATTTTTACTTTGTTCAAAACAAAGAAAACAATAGGAGTTAGTAAATAGGTAAAAATGAAACCTACTAGAATAAGAAAAATAATTTGAAGGCTTTTATTGTTTTGCATTTATTTCTCCAAGTCTTTATTTTTAATAGTTTTGTTTGCATTATTTTTGGTGTTAAATTCTTTGAGTTTTGATTTAAAATCCTTTGTAGATTTGTCTTGCTTTGCCTCATTTGCATAGTATCTTGCTACTTTAGGATTTTTAAATTCCATTTGTTTATTAAGATTTCTATCAGAGTAAAAGGTTATAATTTGCTCATCAGAGGGGGAAAGTGGCAGTTGTCGCCCTCCCCTTTGATAATCTTTCGTGATATTTTTTAAATGCCTTTCACCTATTTTGTCAGTAATAGCCCTAAATCTAATTCCTTCATCATTTTCCCATTCATAAATTTTTGCTTCTTTTTCCTCTACAAATGGTTCTTTAAATATTTTTAAATATTCTCTTATAGAATTACCTAGATTTAAAAGCTCTTCCATTGTGATTTGTCCATCGCTATTTTCTTCTAAATGAAGTTTGATATGATTTGCACCCATTCCTTTGTCTCTTCTTGTATCGTGAAAACCCTTTACATAATGCACGACATAATCTATAATGGCATTTTCAATAGCTTCAAGCTCTGCATTAATAGGAGTTGAGTTTTTTTCATTAAAACTTACATTATAAATGCCTCGCCTTTCTTTATTCATTTTATTTCTCCAAGTCTTTATTTTTAATAGTTTTGTTTGCATTATTTTTGGTGTTAAATTCTTTGAGTTTTGATTTAAAATCCTTTGTAGATTTGTCTTGTTGTGCTATAAAATTATTTTCAAAAAATTCTTTATTTTTACTCACCATTGGATCTCTTGGTTTGCCACCAACTTCATAATGATGAGAATAAATTATTTGATTGTTCTGATTTCTATCTTTAAGTGTAATATCAACACTAAAATCTTCTTGCGGAAGTCTTTTATAAAGCTCACTCATTATTTCTGTAAGATATTTATTAGGACTATGTATTTCTTGCGTGATAACTTGCTCCATTTTATTAAAGGCATTAATAAAAGAAACTTTCCATTTATTTGCTTTTTTACCTGTTAAACCCATTGCAATAAATGAAAAACCATCACGAGACACTTCATAGGCTGGTCTAAGTTCGCCTTTTAGGTCTTTATAATTAACCAGCCGAATTTTCGGCTGGTTAAATTCTTTCATATCTCCATCATTTAAATAGTTTTTAATGATATCTAAAATATGAGTATGTCTTTTTTCAAATACTCTAGCTATATCTAAGCTGGTGCAAAATATTTGATTATTTTTGGTAGTAAATTCCATTTTTTTATTATTTATATTTACAAGATTTGTGTTTGTTGCTTCTGTTTCTTGCCTGTTAATTTTCCACATAGACATATTTATCCCTTTTACTTGATATTCTCTATCTCTTTAAAATAAATTCCACTAATACGCCTTTTTCCGTGATGAGCGTGGATATGAACGACAATATCAATCAAATCTTTCAGTGTTTTTTGGATAATTTCAAAAGGCACACATTGACCTTGTGGGTTTTGTAAAGTCATTAAGGCAAGTCGTGTAAATGTTTCTTCAGGGCTTCCTGCGTGGCAACTTGTGATACTCCCTCCGTGACCACTTGCTAAAACATTGATAAAATCATAAGTTTCAGCACCTCTAAGCTCTGCTAATAAAATCCTATCAGGTTTCATTCTTAAGCAGGACTTTAAAAGCGTTGCAGAATTTAAAAAATCCGTGCTTTTTGCTTCACTTGGATAAAATAATTGCACGAAGTTTTTATGCTCGTAAAATTTGATTTCTTCTACATCTTCAATCGTAATAATCCTATCATCAAGACTGATAAAATCAATTAGCGTTTTCATAAAAGTAGTTTTTCCACTTCCTGTTTCTCCAGCAATGATAATGTTTTTACCATAGCTTACAGCCTTAGAGATGAAGCTTTGATAATCTTTTTCTTCATAAAGCTTAATGAGTTCTGCATCGCTAGGCTTGATGGTGTTTGTATCATTAGGATTTAAATCCTCAAAAAGTCCGCTTTCAATATGATTTTGCATTTTAAAGCGAGTTTTGCTAGGTTTTCTAATGGTGATTGAAATATGTTCGCTTTTAGTAGCAGGTGGGATAACGATTTGCATACGCTCCCCACCTACTAAAATACAACTAAGAATAGGACGAGAAACATCTATTTTGTCTTTTTTAAAAGCAGCAGCCGCAGTTGCAAAATGTCCAGCTTTTTCAAAGTCAAGCTTACTAGGTATAGCTTCCCATAATCCTTTAGAATTTTGTAGCCATACTTTATCATCGCCGTTGTAACAAATTTCATTAATGGAGTCATCTTTTAAGAATTCTCCAAAGTATTGATTTGTGTATTTATCTAAGGTGATTGACATTCTTTTTCCTTGTAAGTTTATAAACCTTTGAAAAATCAATATCTCTATTGACATAAACGCCAACTAAATCGCCGTGATTTTTATAAAGAGTTGGCTTAATATCAATCATTTTTTCTAAAGCAGTGTTAGCGATTTCACCGACATTTTCCCTTGTATTCTCACTATAATTGTAGTAGTTATTGCCATTTTTATTGTTTTTGCTTAATTGGTCAGCTAGTATTGCCATACCATCATCAATCATTGAAAGTAAAATAGCAGAACCAAATCGTTTTAAATAGTGATGATCCACCCAGCCTTGCATTCCACTAGCACCTAGCTCATCAGTAGCTCCAGAATATACAGGAATAATAATATTATTAGGTGTTCTAATTTCTTGCCAAATAACAAAAAGTCTATCCATACCATCATCCATTTGACCCGCATTAAATGTTCCTGTGATAGTGCTACCTTTTTCAATTAAAAGTGTGTTGCCATTTGCAGAATAAACATCATTAGATACTATGCAGGCAATCCCTCCTTTAATAGAGCTAACAAGCCTTGTTTTTAAAGCACAGCCAATATAAGTTCCTTTAGACAAAAGAAGATTTTGGTCAAACTCACTCACTTTAGCAATTGTAGGAGTGAAAACTTCACCTGTAAATTCTCCTCCACCTTGCAAATTATTAGAATTTTGTAAAGCACCATTTTGCCCAAATTCAAATAAGGTATTTGGTTTTTCTCCAAACTCTCTGTTATTGCCAGCATTGCCTCCCTCAAATCCTCCGCTATTAGTTGAAGCAATGACCGTAACTCCTGCACCTTTTACAATTCTAGGCTTTGGAGGTTTTGGCTCAAGCATTAAAGGTTGTTCTTGTTGTGGTGTGTTAGCGATAAGTTCGTCAAATGTCTTTTGTGGAGGAGGTGGAACAAATTCTTTAGCCTTAACGCTTTGAGCTAAATCTTTATTTTCTTCCTTTGGTGTTTCTTCAACACTTTGATTATTTGATGAAAATGATTTTAAGAAATAAACAATTAAAATGATGAGCAATAAACCGCCAATAGCAAAGATTGTATAAGCTTGTATCTTTTTGAGATGATTTTTTTGCTCACTCAATTCGCTTGTGTGGCTATCAAAGTCATTTTCTAAGCTATCTTGCTCTTTATTTTGCATAATTTACCCCTTATTTTTTATTAATTTCTCTTTGAATATTTTCATTAGAAGTTTCTCTTGTTTTTCTCAAAGGATTTTTTGCGTATCCACGATTAAAAATTCCTACGACCTTATCCCCACTTCTTAATAAAATTTGTTTTGTGGTTTTTTGTATCACTAAAACTTCATAGTTGCCATCTTTTTTAATATGAGTGTTTAAAATGCTTTCTTTACCATTTTCATACATAAAAACAGCAGGAAAGGTTTTAGTATTATCAAAACCTAAATAAGTAAAAACACCATCATCATACGCAAAATTTGGACTTATATCCTCACTGCCTTTATTGACTTTCATATAAAAATCCCAATTTCTAGGAATGGTATTTTTATCCAAATCCGTGCGTATATTTTCTTGTTCCACAGCTTCTAATAATTCTTTTGTTGCTTGTAAATCTTTTTGAGGATAGGAGAAGCTAAGTTTATAAGTTGTATTTTTATTATTAGCGACTAATTTTAAATCAAATACATAGGTATTTAAATTTGTGATGACAATTAAGTTTGTTTTCCAATCATAAGGATTAGGATCTACAACAAATTCTTGTGAGCTTTGTTGTTCTGCTGTGCTATTTTCATCTTGATGAACTAATTGTGTTTTGTAAGCTTTAGGTTTGATAAATAATAAATTGTCTTTTTGAGTTAAGTCCCAACCTTCAGCAAATCCTGTGGCAGTATTGATAATTCTTTCATCAACACCAAATTCTAAAACACTTACATAGCCATTTTTAGAATTAATTTGAAAAACATCATCGGCATTATAAACCGCATAAGCGATTCTTTTATCAAATGTAGAAGTTTTTGGGACATTCAAAGCCCAAACGAAATTACCTAATAATAAACTTGCTAAAATTATCTTTTTCATTTTTCTACCTCATTATCAATTCTGTATGTTAAAACTTTAAATCCTAGTGGATTTAATAATCTATTTTCTTCACTAGCTTTTCCTAGCGTGTAGTCATAACTTAAGGTGATGACTTTTGTAGCTTGTGATGTGCCTCTACTGGATAGATTTTTTGTAGTAATGTTTGCTCTTATTGTTGAAGTTTTAACTCCGTTACTTTCTCCTAAAACAACACTTAAAATTTGCACGCTTACTTCATTAGAGTTTTTTAAAATTTGGTCTCTTGCATTATCTCCCTCATACAAAGCCCTATACTCATTTGCAACATTTTCTGAACTCATTAATTGGGTGAGCAAATAATCTTGGTTTAAAAGCTCGTAATAATAACCCTCTCTAGCTTTAATGTATTGAGAGATAAAGTATTTATCCAATGCTTCATTTTGCGTGATTTCTTTTTCATCAAGCAGAGTTAAAATATCTACCATACCTGTGGTGTTATCTACCCTTATTACATAAGGCTCTATGGTTTTTAAAGGTGTTAATAACACAACAGCAATAAGAGAAAGAGAGGCTATAAAGATTGCAACAAAAGAGATAAGCCACGCTCTTTTATTGCTTTGCTCTATCAAATATCTAAAACTTGCTTCGTAATCTAATGCTGTATTAAAATCATTTTTCATTTGCATTACCTTTATTTAAGTCTTGATTTTGCGAATTAACAGGTATCCAACCTTTTTTATCGCTGAAAAAATCATCATATTTACCCTGATGTTTAGCACTACAAGCACTCAACATCAAAACACCAAAAAACAAAATAAAAACAAATTGAAATTTACGCTTCATTTCTAGCCCTTTCATACATTTTTTTAGCTAAACTATAACCGCCTTTACCTAAACCCTTACCCACAGCCCAAGCACCTTTACCAGCTAATTTAGCACCAGCTTTACCATAATTCATAGCCATTCCAGCAGCCTTACCTGCAGGTTTCATAGCTAATTGACCAGCAGGGCTTAAAACAGAACTCATCGCACCACCCATAGCACCATCCATTGATACATTTGCAACTTTTTCAGCAAAGATTTTTGCAGAATAAATCATAATAACTAGTATCAAAGAAGCAATGACATAGAAAATGCTTGTTCCTAATGGTTCTGCTCCTGATTGTGTGTGTTTTGAAAATGAAATAATCCAACCGCTTATTTCTCCCATAAAGGTTTTTAAAAATAAGCCAACAAGTAAAAGCACAAGAGTGTTTGATAATAAAAGCCCTATCCATTGTGTAAAGACATTTCTAGTAGCTTTAAAGACTAAAAGCCAAAATACTATGGGAGCAGAAATTACAAGCAGGGTTTGTGTAAAAGTTGTAACAATTAAGATAGAGAGTGTTGGAATAACAGCAATACAAAATCCTATATAACAAAGACACATTGCTACAACAGCTAAAATAGAATCCCCAACTCCACTTGATTTATCCCAAATAGTATTTGCTAATTTTGCAGTGTTTGCAAACATTTCGTCTAGATTTTGATACATTTGTGCTCCCCCTCCAGCCCACTCATAAATTCCATCCATTGCACCAATAACTAAATCTAACCAACCTCCAAGATTTAAAGCAAAGGTAATAACTAAAAGCTTTCCTGCCATATCCCAAGTAAGCTCTCTAATAGGACTTTGACTTTTACCCATTAACACCTCATAGCCTTTATACATAATGACTAGAGTGATGATGATAGAAAACAACACCATAAGTTCAGCAATCTTATCGCTTGTTCCTGTTTGTCTAATGGCATTAATAATTTGTTCTATACTTAAACCTAGAGTTTGAAAAAAATTCATTTGTTATCTCTATGTTTAAAATACTTTTTAATTTCTTCGTCTGTAAGTTTTTCATTTTGAAAATTTTGAAGAGATTTTGAGTATTCCTGCATTGCTAAATCTTTTTTGATATTTCTTTGATTTTCATAGCTCGCATTAGCTAAATCAACTTGATTTTTTACCATTTGTATTTTTGCAACCTCTAGTTGAATAGCATTACCCACATCAGTGCTTTCTTTAATGTCCTTTGAATTGACTAATCGCTCTTGCAATTTTTTAAGCGTTTGACTAATGGTATCCATTTGCTTTGAGGCTTGATTGTAGGTTTCTACTTGAGCAGCATAGGTGATTAAATCCATTTTGCAGATATTTTTTTCACTTTGACTCATATAGTCAAAATTACATCTATCAAAACTTGTATATTTGCCAAAAATTTCATTGCCTTTATCGCTTAAAAATTCTTGTGGGTCTCTTAGAACATCATTGTAAAAGGATTGAATGTTTTCTCCAGCTTCCGCAAAATCTGAATAGATTTGTTTTATATCTTTCACAAAAGCCACAGAATCTCTAATGCCTGTTTTTGATAAAAGTTCGTCTTTATAGGCTTGGATTTGTTTTTGATAGTGCGATACAGTTTCAGTCCATCTTGTGGCTTCTTTAGCCCACTCTGCAACTTGTTTAGCATTTTGTGTAGCCATTTGTTGATTTGCAGCTGCATCTACCACAGGAATACCTGCACTAAATGCTAAATTAGGCAAAATTAATAAGGAAGTAAGAGCGATGAGGGATTTTTTAATTCCTGTTGTTTTGCTTGTATTCAATGTTTTTTTCATTTTATTACCTTTCTAGTGATTTTTCTTGTTTTTTTGAAAGCTCTTTGTCAATGGAATCTTCTAAAATTTGATTAATATCCTCTTGTAAAAAAGAAGATATATATTTATTATCCATATAAAATTGATACGCTTCATCTAAAACAATTTGCTTTTGATTTGCGGTGAGTTTTTCCATTGAAGAGTTTTTTTCAAATAAAAACAAGGCTTTGATTAATTTTTCATAATTTAAAGCTCCAATCTTATTTGCCAATTCTTCAACGCTTAAATTTTCCATAGATATAACTCCTTTTTTATGTTTAAAATGGAACTTCTTCAGATTCCACATTAATGGCTTGGTGTTCGTATTCAACGCTTGGTTCTTTTGGTGGATTTTGTATTGCTTGTGGAGTTTCTTTATCTTTTTTGCCTAACCAATAGAATTTAGACACGATAACGCTTAGTGTTGTTTTAACATTTCCTTGTTCATCGGTGTATTGACTAGATGATAATTCTCCACTACACGCAAATTGAGAGCCTTTTTTGATATACATAGAAGCACTTTCTGCACTCTTGCCAAATAAGACAATAGGTATCCAAGTCGTGCTACTTTCATCATTGCCTTTTTCATTTTTCCAACGCTTAGTGATAGCAAGAGAATTTTTTGCATAAAGTTTTCCTCCACTTGTATTACCTACTTCAAAATCTTTGCCCAAATAGCCGATTAAATTGACATTATTCATTGTTTAGCTCCTTTTTATTTGTGTGATTCTTTGGGTCTTTTGGTGTGCGATTATCAACAAGATAATCCAAAGAAAAAATATTTTTAGCTTCTTTAGAGTGAGGTTTATCTGTTATAATTACACTAATTTTGTAATCACTTTGAGGCAAATTTGGTTGCACAAGTGCCATTAAATCTATAATGTATTTATTAGGATTTAGAAGTTCTTTTTTTAGAAGTCTTTCCATTTCATTAAAGGCATTTAAAAAAGCGATTTTCCATTGTAGTGCAGTTTTTCCTGTAAAGCCCATTGTTAAAAGTGAGAAGCCATCTCTGGTTAGATTATACATAGGCATTTTTCTATTAACTATCTTTCCATTCTTAGGGTTCGTTGTTTGCGAGGTTCTTACGACCTGCCGAAAATTGAGCATTTCGTTAGAAGCCCCTATTTCTCGTAAATCGCTTAAAATGCGTTCAATGCTTACTAGTATATGTTTATGTTGCTTTCCAAAAACCCTAGCTACATCTAAACTTGTGCAAAAAGTTTGATTATCTTGAGTGCTAAATTGCACTTCTTGTTTATTAATAACCACATTCATCGTTTCAACTCCTTTATATTGATTTGAGTTTAAGTTTTGTTTTTGGCGTTAAATGCTTTAAGTTTTGATTTAAAATCCTTTGCAGATTTGTCTTGCTGTGGTATAATTTCATTATGGACAGAGCCACGAAAATCGGGGTCATTAAAATAGGTAGCAGAGCTGACCCTGTCTGCTTGCCTCTGTCCCCTTTCTGTTTTACTATGAGCTGTTAGCAATCTATTAATTTCTTTACCATCTTGCTTGTATTCTCTACTTCCATAAGCTATAATATTTTTATCATTTGCTTTAACTCTCCAAGTATAATCATTTGTTTCCGCATTGTATTCAGGATTTACACCCTTAGCCACCTTAGGAAAAGAAAGCATTTCTTTAGTTGTTACCATACCTCTTAAATTTGGATTATCAAGGTGCTTAGTGATTTCTTTCTCCATAAAATCTTTATCAACCTTAATGTCCCCTAGCTCACTTTTAACCATAGTATGCGTTTTATCCTCTTTTAGCACCTTATACATGCTAGAGCTTTCTTTTTTGCTTTGTCTATCCCAAGCGAGGTCTTTAAGATTAAGTAATCTTTGCTTAATCGCACCAAGAGTTTTTTCAAGCTCTTTGACTTCATTTTCTAAGGCTAAAATCTCTTGTCTTAGTTTTTTATCTCTCATTTATAACCCCTATGAATTCCTATAAAATTCTTTAAGCTCTGCCACTTTCTCATCAAGGCTTTTATGATTTTGTGCAAATATTTTTTCTATGGTGTCTATATGAGCTGTTCCTGTGGAGAGAATTTTTAAATTCTCATTGCCTAAAGAGCTTAAATCCAAAGTGCAAATAACTTTTTCATCTTGTCTTTTGATTAAAAATTGTCTTTTTGAGGGTTTAAACCCTTTAATAATCATATACTCATCATAGCTTAAGCCTATTCCTTTTACATATTCTTCTTCTTTAGCTTTTGGATTAGGTAAAAATACCATTGTTGCGGATTGTTCTATAAGTGTTGTTGCGTTTTTAAGTTTTAAAAAGTCTTCCACGCTTTGCGTTGCTAATCTTAGAAAGCCATTTTGTTTTCTAATGGTTTTAAATTTATTTTTAACTTCTTCTTGCACGATGTCATTTTCAAGCCACTTCCAAGCCTCATCTATATCAATACAAAGTCTTCTACCATCTGCTAAACTCATCACACGCCAAAGAATGTAATAACTAAGTATCCCTGATACATCTTTATCATCAAGGAATTCTGTGCCATCAATGCCAAATAGATTAATTTCATCAGGGAAGTCTAAATTGTCAAATTCATTATCAAATACCCAGCCAAATTGTTTGCCTTTTTTAAAAAGTGCTAATCTTGATTTTAGAGAATTGTCATCATCTACATTTTCTGTTAAATTTTCAAGTAGCAAAGAGATAGGATATTTTCTCTCCTCCCTTTCAAAGCCTTTCATAAGAGAATTGACTGCATTATTAAGCATTTCCTCTTCTCTAGTTGTAAGGATTTCATTATTTCTAGTAACTAAAAGCTTCATTAGGGTTTGGAGTTGTCTTATATTTTCTTGTGTGCTTTCAACCATAAAAGGATTAAATCCTGTGGGCTTGCCATTTTCAATGCTAATATATCTGCCACCTGCACATAAAATATTGCCTAAAGCTCCTTTGTCTTTATCCAAGTAAATGGCTGTAAATTTTCTATTTTCTTGTGGTATATCATCAGGGAAAGTGTCTTTATTTGCATATTTAAGCATTTGATTGACGATAAAATTCATAAACACGGTTTTACCACCGCCACTTTGACCTAATATTAAGGTATTTGCTAAAAATAGCTCTCCAAAATCATTTTTATTAACTCCAGAGTTTTGATGAAAGTTAAAATAATAAGGCTGTTTATTAGGAGTTTTGAGTATGCTTACAGCATCACCCCAGCAATTTTTATCTCTTTTCCCCATAGAAAAATTATGTAAAGCTATTAATGAGGAATAATTAAGCGATGAAATAAGATTAATTCTTGGGCGTATGGCAAAATTTGATGGTAGTTGCGAAAAGAAAGTTGCACTTAGGGCAATGTTTGCTAGTGTTACTGCAAATCCTAATTCATTCATCTTTGTAATGACTCGATTTGCATTATCTTTACACTCTTTTAAGCTATCTCCATAAACAAGAATTGAAAAATGGTATTTTCCAAAAGAAATCTCCCCATTTGTGAGCTGGTCTAAAGCTTCATCAATTTGCTCTACTTGTGAAAATCCATCATCTTCAGTTGCTATGAGCTGCTTTTTTTGTCTAGATATTGCGGATTTTGCGTCTATTCTAGGAATAGGTGAAAAGCTTTGAGTGATGATATATTCAATATCTAAATACATCAAAATATCTAAAATACCCGAAAAGGTTTCATTTGTGTAATCTTTAATTTCAATACATCTAGCAAATCTTTTTACACCATCATTGCTATTAATTTGAATAGTTTCGTGTCCAAATTGTATGTTTTGTAAATTGCCATTTAAATATTGATGTATAGGAGCTTTTAAGACTCTTACGGGATTAATTTTTCCACCGAGTAGATAGTTGTAAAACTCTAATTGTTTTGAGTAAGTTTTATCATCTTTTAAATATGTTTTTAATCGTTTTGGATTAAAATCTTTGATATTTGCTTCCAATCTATCGGTAAATTCGCTAAATTTAATTAAAAATAAGCTAATTGCCTTTCTTTTGCTTTCAAAAGAGCTTTTTAGAAATGTTGTTTTTTCAATTTTTACCTTTAAGGGATTAAAGATTAGAGTTAGATATAAAGAATTTTTTCTAAGTGTTCCCTGTTTGAAAGATTCATAATATTTTTTATCAATTTCTTCTAAAAAAGCGTTGTTAAATTTTGAAGTCAATTTATCTTCAATAGAATATCTACAATTATGAAAATAAAAACTTACAGGCTCATTTGCGAAAGATTTAAATAACATATTTAAAAGATCATTTTTCATATCCAATTCATCATCTTCCTCAGCTTCAAAACTAATTCCACCAACTTCCCAAGTTGTCATCAAAAAATAATCTTTTGTAATCACCACAGAATCACTAATTAAAGATGAAAAGGGAATAAGCTTTTCAAAACTAGGTTCTGCGTTCAGTCCAAAAACTGATATTTTTGGAAAATTTGAGTTTTTTGGCATTTGTCTATAAGAATTTGTGCTATATGTTTTAACCTTATAGTAATTCTTAGAAGCGGGATTAGAGAAAAATCTCATCTTTAAAAACATCAAGCGGAAAATAAAATCATCTCTTTTTGTCATTGCTTTCATAATGAAAAATACAGGAATTGCAAAAGCAATTAAAAAGATATTTTGACTATAAAACGCAAGCAATAAAATGCCTCCCATTGCCATAACAAGAGGTGTCATAGGAACACCAAAAATCATAGGAGGACGAGTTAAGCCTTTGAAAAGTGGATTTTTCTGCATTTTTAATCCTGTTGCAAGTTATGAAATAAAATAACCAGCAAGTGCCGAAGCCGAACCAAAAAGAATACCACCGATAAAAATAGGAGCAACCTCTCTAAGTGTTTGTCCTTGAAACATTATTTTAGAACCACCCCACATAATTGCAATAGTAAGTATAAATACGCCAATAGCATAGAAAGCTGTGCTTAAATTCTGCAAAAAAGTATTAACTTTATCTATTCCACCAGCACCAAATAAAAATATAGGGCTAAATAAAATGAATAATAGTAGTTTTGTTCTCATTGTTTCTCCTAAAATTTAAAATTAAATGTCCTTTTATTTTCAACTTTCTTAAATTTATAAACTTAATTATTTACTTTTTATTTTTTTTTTTTTTGCTATTTTTTCTTCTCTAAATGTTAATTTTCATAAAGGAAAAATATGGCAAAAATCAAGATATTATCTGGTGCTTACGCAGGAAATGAATACCGCTATGTTAAAAATTGCGACGAAATGAAACAAATGAAAGGACCTAAAAATAATCCGGAGAAATTTTATCTCTCAAACATAGCTTCCTTTGAACTTAAAGATAAGGATAGTTCTAAAAAACTTACTGAAACTATTTTTGGAGCAATTATAGGAAATATGATTAACCCAGCTGGTGCTATCGTAGGTGCTACGGCTGCAGGAAATCAACCAACTTTTACCATTATTTTCACTTATGAAAATGGGACACAATCCTTAGCGCAAATTGATAACGAGATGCATACGATTTTACAAACGATGCTTTTTGACAAAAATTCTTTTAAACTTCAACATTGTAAAAGCATAGAAAAAAGTAAATTTTGGAAATATGCTTTAATATTTCTCATTGCTATCTCAATACTTTACATTTGGTAGTTTAACCCCCACAAAAAAGTGGAGGTTATAAAGAGTGGATATAAACTAAAATTTTTTAAAACTTCTTCTTCTTCACATCTTCAAGGATATTTGTAGCGATGTCGCTTACTGTGTTAGAGATGATGGCACTTTCATTAGCAATTTCCACATTATCCTTAGTGGTTTGGTCTATTTGAGCCACACTTTCATTAATCTGTGTAATACCAGCAGTTTGTTCCTTAATGCTTTCTGCCATATCATTGATAGATTGAACAAGTAAGTTAGTATTTGCTTCTATCTCACTTAAAGACTTTTGGGTTCTTTCAGCTAGTTTTCTCACTTCATCAGCCACGACGGCAAAGCCTCTTCCGTGTTCTCCTGCACGTGCTGCTTCTATGGCAGCATTAAGGGCTAGAAGATTGATTTGATCAGCTATATCACCTATAATGCCTGTAACATTTTTAATCTCTTCACTTTGAGTAATCACATCACTGGTTTTTTGAGAGACATTTTGCATAGAGGAGGTAATCTCTTCTAAAGCAGCAGCAGTTTCTTCTAAAGAAGCAGCTTGAGAATTTGAGCTTGAAGTTAAATTTTGCACAGCGTTTTGAAGTTTGGAGCTTTCATTGGCTAAAGAATTTGCAAAATCAGAACTTTGTTTAAGCATTTTGATGATTTCTTCGCCTAGGGCATTAGTGGTTACTTCTACACTACCTGTGGCATTTTCTATTTTGTTTCTAAAATCTAAGCTTTTAAATTCTTCAAAGATAGAGTGGATTTTATTCATATCTTTACCCACTTTAGTTTGTAAGACATCAAGGAGATTATTAAGCACACTTTTAAGTTCTATGAGTTGTGGGTTTCTAGGATTAGCTGTGATTCTTGCTGTTAAATCTCCGTTTTCAACTATGCCTACTGTGGTAACACTTTCTTTAACAGCTTGTTTATCTTGGTCTAAGCCTTCTTTGGTGGCTTGAATGTTTTGGTTAATGGCGGCTGCCATTTGACCGAATTCATCATTTGTTTTTATGTTGATGGTGGAGATATCTTGTGTTTTATGATTGATGAAATCAAAGAAGGAGTTGAGACCGGATTGGATGGAGCTAATTGGAGCGACAAGTTTTTTAATGAATATCACTAAAAACATCGCACCCACGACAAGTAGAATTAAAGAAATCGCCGTGCTGATGAAAAACTGTTTATTAATCGCGTCTGTGTAGTCGCTTTTCGTTGTTGCAGAGACTATGGTCCAGCCGAAAGGAAACTGCTTGTAAAAGCCTACTCTTTCTTTACCATTACTGACATAAGAAAACTCGCCCTCGAGTGAATTTTTTAAAGCCGCTTGCAAGGCTATCTCAGCTTCGATTGGAGTGGTGCTTTCTACGATTTTTTGGTCTTTATGAGAGAAAATTTTACCATCTGCGTCTGTGATATAAACATCAAGTCCAGGTAATTCTTCTCTTTCAAAATTCTCAAATCTTTTTTGAAAATCGCCCACAAATAAATCCATACCGATAACGCCGATAAACTCGCCGTTTTTAATGATAGGATAAGTCGCCGTTGCAAGTCTTTGATTTTTGTAGTTTCCAGCACTTGAGATATAAGTCGATGAGATGATTCCTGACTTTTTTGCTTTGGTTTCTTTATACCAAAATCTATCTCTTAAATCCAAGCCTACATCATCGAAATTTGAGGATAAATTCTCAATGCCTACTTCAGGATGATAATCTTGCAAAATCACCTTTCCGTCATTTTCATAAACAATATACATAGAAGGATACTTAATAAGCTCTTCTGTCGTCATCAAAACACGTCTTTGTGCTATAACATCGTTTTTATCAATCGCTGCAATTTGCTCCGCCACAGCACTTAAATGCTGGTTCGCTTCAACATTCATTGTGATATTTATCGTAGTGTAAGAAGCGTCTAAAATACCCTTTTGGATACTTTTAAAAAGTGTAGAAATTTGACTTGAGCTTGAGATATAACTATAAGTCATAATCACACCAATTACCACAATAAAAATCGCCACAACACAGGCTAAAAGTTTGCCACTTAGTGTTTTCATCATGCAATTCTCCTTGAAATTTTTACAAGGTCGCAATTTTATTACAATCTTTCTTAAAAATTTATTTGTTTTTTTTTTTTTTGTAAATTTGCCTTAAATTAAGGCTTTTTAAGGGTAATTTTGTATAATTTTGCTTTTAAAAATTTATTTCAAGGAAAACAATGAAAATTCTACTTTTTTTACTCTTAAATCTTAGTTTTTTAGTCGCAAAACCTGTAGCAAGTGTTAGCATAGCTCCGCAGGAATTTTTTGTAAAAAAAATCGCAGGAGATAGTGTAGAAATTAACACACTCTTACCGCAAAATAGCGATGAACATACCTTTGAATTTAAGACATCTCATCTTAGCAAACTTGAAAAAAGCGATCTTTATTTTACAATGGGTTTGGAATTTGAAAAAGTTTTTTTGGATAAATTTAAGCGTAATTTTCCAAATTTAAGCATTGTAAATACACAAAAAAATATTCATTTTTTAGAATTTGAAGAAGAGCATGAACATCACGACCACGACCACGCTAAAGATATCCACACTTGGTTAGATCCTATTTTGGTCAAAACTCTAGCGACAAACATAGCCACAGCCCTAAAAGAAAAATATCCACAAAATGCAAAAATGTATGAAAACAATTTGCAAAATTTTCATAAAGAATTAGAAGACCTAAATTTACAAATCAATGAAGAATTAAAAGGGGTAAAAAATCGCAAATTTATCGTTTATCACCCTTCTTGGGCGTATTTTGCAAAACGCTATCGTTTAGAACAAATTCCAGTAGAAATAGCAGGAAAAGAGCCTAAAATCAGTGATTTAAAACGCATTATCAAAAAAGCAAGAGAGGAAAATATCAAGGTCATTTTCGTGCAGCCAGGCTTTCCTGAAAATGCTGCAAAGGTTTTAGCTAAGGAGTGCGGTGCTAAAATTGTGATGATTAATCATCTTGCAAAAGACTGGGATAAGGAGCTTTTAAAAAGCGTTGAAGCTTTGAAAAAGGCACTTTAATGCTTTATTTTAAAATTAACAATTTAAATTATAGCTATGACAAAGAAGAAATTTTAAAAAATATCAACCTTAGCTACGATAGCCGCGAATTTCTTTCCATCATCGGTGCAAATGGTGCAGGAAAATCCACGCTTTTAAAGCTTATTTTAGGACTTTTAGATTTTAAAAAGCAAATTGAATTTTTTAATCTCCAAAAAAATGAAATTGCCTATGTTCCGCAACAAAGCCTTATTAATACAAATTTCAATGCGCGTGTGCTTGAAATCGTTTTGATGGGACTTGTAGGACAAAAAATTTTTGGTTTTTACACAAAAGAAGATAAAAAAAAAGCCTTAAAAGCCCTCGAAAGCGTAGCTATGGAAGAATTTTGGAATAAGAATTTTAACGACTTAAGCGGAGGACAAAGGCAAAAAGTTCTCATCGCTAGAGCTTTGGTTGATAAATGCAAATTATTGATTTTAGATGAACCAACGGCAAGTGTTGATAGTAAAAGTGCGGTGCAAATTTTTGAAATGCTAAGTGCCTTGCATAATAAAGGAATAGGCATTGTTGTCGTGTGCCACGATATTAATTTAGTTCTTGCTTATAGTGATAAAATTGCACATTTAAACAAAGAGCTTTTTTTGCATAAAAATGACAAAAAAGAAAAACAAAAAAGCGTTTTTTTAAAACATTTATATGAAAATCATACGCATTTTTGTGATGTGGAGATGAGTTTGGAGCATTGTTTGCAGTGCGAAAAAAAGCAAAATTGCGAAAGTAAGATTTTAAATTGCAACAAGAATATGTCAAAAAATATCACAACTTTTAGGCAAAATCGTGCTTGAGCTTTTGAACTACACCTTTTTTCAAAACGCCCTTTTAGCTGCACTTTTAGTCAGCATTGCCTGTGGAGCTATGGGGGTTTTAGTGATGATAAATCGCCTCTTTTCTATGGCAGGAGGCATTACGCACGGAGCTTTTGGAGGTATAGGTTTGGCGATTTATTTCTCTTTACCCATTTTACTTAGCACGAGTATTTTTACACTTTTTTTAGCTTTTTTAGTCGCCTTTTTAAGCAAACATTATTCTCACAGAAGTGATAGTTTTATTGCTGTAATTTGGGCTTTTGGAATGGCTGTGGGGATTATTTTGATTGATTTAAGCCCGGGGCAAAATAGTGATTTAATGGCGTATTTATTTGGCTCTATTTTGGCAGTTTCGACAAGTGATTTGTGGCTTATGGCTTTTGTTGATGGTGCCTTCATCTTACTTCTATTTTTATTTTATAGGCAGTTTGAAATTTTAAGTTTTGATAGTGAATTTGCAAAGGTTAAAGGCATAAATACAAGCTTTTTTCACTATCTTTTAATCGCAATACTTGCCTTTTGTATTGTTATTTCTATACGCTTAGTAGGGCTTATTTTAGTTATGGCTATGCTTAGTATCCCTAGTTTTATAGCAGAATCTTTTGCTAAAAGACTGGGGGCTATGATGATGATTTCTTCTTGCATTAGTAGCATTTTTTGTGTGCTTGGCTTATTTGTAAGTGCGATTTTCAATCTTTCAAGCGGGGCTTGCATTATAGGAATTTCTTGTCTTTTTTTTATGCTTCACTTTGCTTTTAAGCTCATTAAACGCCCAAAATAAAGCCTTTTTAAAAAGTGGAACACATTTTGCTAAAGTAGTTGTAAATCTTAAAATATAGGTGAAAATATGCAAAATGGATATTATCAAGCAACGGGTGGAATGGTAACGCAGTTTAATAAACTCGAAGTTATCACAAACAACCTAGCAAACATTAACACAAGTGGATATAAGCGTGATGATGTGGTTATTGCGGATTTTAAAAGGATTTTTAAAGAGACTCAGGACGAACTACCTATAGAAAATCACACAAAAGACGCTGCGCGTTTTGTCAATACGACTATTGATAGAGTGCCTCAAATTTCGCAAGATTACACGGATTTTAGCACAGGCTCTTTAAAAGCGACCAATAATCCTTTAGACTTTGCGATGACTAGGGAGGATACCTTTTACCTCGTGCAAACAAAAAACGGAGAGATTAGACTCACAAAAGACGGAAATTTTCAACTTGATGATGAGGGCTATTTGGTCAATAAACAAGGCTATAAGGTCTTAAGCAGTAATTATTTTAACAATCCTCAAAACGCTGGCATTATCATAGGAAATAATGCTGTGCATATTAATGTGGATAAAAATGGCAATATCAGTGTCGATGGAGAGGATAATGCTAGACTTTTCATCGCTCAAGTTGATGATATAAGAGCTTTAGATAAGGACGGGGACAATACCTATAAAATCGATGATTTAACGCGTATTAGAGATTTAGAAATTTCAAATTCCGTTAAACAAGGCTTTTCACAAGGCTCAAATGTCAATCCTGTGAGTGAAATGGTAGCCTTAATCGAGGCAAATAGAATGGTTGAGATGTATCAAAAGGTAATGACAGCTCATATGGATGATTTAAATCAAGATGCGATTAATAAACTCGCAAGCGTTAAGTGATAAAATAAATTAGAAAGGATAAACAATGATGCGTTCACTTCATACGGCAGCCACAGGTATGGTTGCCCAACAAACACAAATTGATGTAACCTCAAACAATATTTCAAATGTCAATACAGTCGGCTTTAAAAAATCAAGAGCCGAATTTGCGGACTTGATGTATCAAACGATGAAATACGCAGGCACTTCCACCTCGGCAACCACACTTTCTCCATCAGGCATAGAAGTGGGCTTAGGGGTGCGTCCTACGGCTGTTACAAAGGTTTTTACGCCGGGGAGTTATAAATCTACTAGCACGGATAGTTTTGATATGGCGATTGAGGGCAATGGCTTTTTTCAAATTCAGCTTCCTGACGGCACAACAGCTTACACAAGAAATGGGCAATTTACAAGAGATAATGAAGGCAATGTCGTCAATGCAGACGGATATAGACTAATCCCAGAAATGACAGTGCCAGAGGGTGCGACAAACATTAGCATCGCAAAAGACGGCACCGTCTCTGTGATGTTAGCAGGTGAGCAAGAAGAAACGCAAATTGGGCAAATCGAGCTAGTTCAGTTCATTAACCCAGCAGGACTTCACTCTATGGGGGATAATCTCTACCTAGAAACTGGGGCTAGTGGTGCACCAGTAGCAGGCATAGCGGGGCAGGACGGCTTAGGAAACATAAGACACGGCTTTGTAGAGCTTAGCAATGTCCAGCTTGTCGAAGAGATGACTGACCTCATCACAGGACAAAGAGCCTATGAAGCAGGTTCAAAAGCTATTACTACAAGTGATGAAATGCTAGGTATCGTTAATCAACTCAAGAGGTAAGGTAAAATAAAATAGCTTAGGCTTTATCTTAAAGCCAAGCTCTCCCTTATGGGCATTGATGATTTCTTTAGACAAAGAAAGTCCAAGTCCATTTCCCTTAAGCTTAGTCGTTTTAAAGGCTTCAAAAACAAGCTTTTCGTCCTTAATTTCACAACCATTATCTAAAATTTCCACATATAAATTCGTCTCTTTTACATAAGCTTTAATGCAAATTTTAGGCTCTTCACTCTCCTCTTCCTCAATCGCATCAATAGCATTATAAATAAGATTTTGCAAAACTAAGCCTAGCAAAGCCTTATCTGCATAAATTTCTAAATCAAAAAATTCCATTTCAAAGCTAATCTCACTAGAAAAATTATAAGCTGCTATGGCTTGTTCGCACTCCTCTTTTAATTCTAAAAGATTAAAAAAACTCTTATGAATATGCACACCCTTAGTAAAAAGCAGCGTAGAATTTACGATTCTTTCAACTCTAGCTATGGCTTTTTGAATTTCAAGCACGATATTTTTATTTTTAAGCTCGACCCTAGAAAAAAGCGTAGAGGCAAGTAAAGATATGGAGCCTATGGGATTTCTTATCTCGTGGGCTAAATGTGCTGCCACACTTCCCATACTCGCAAGGCGTTCGTTTCTTTTTTCATCGCTAATGTCTGTGGCTGAAATGATGGTTTTTTCATTTTGAGCTATGATTTTTATGGTATAAAATTTATTGTCAAATTCAAGCTCATAATGTGGATTTTTCAAATCAATTTGCTCCAACAAATTCGCATTTTGTGCGGCAGCTCTATTTTGCAAAATAATCTTTTTATCTCTATCCATAATCCATAACGCCGTAGGTAAAACCTCAATCACTTCGCTCATCATAGCCCTTAGAGCGTTATAGTTTTCGTTAAGAATTTTATACTCATTTTCTATCACATAAGTTTGCTCAATTAAGCTTTGAAGCCCTTTTTGCAGGGTTTCTTTTTCATTAGAATCTAAACTTTGTAAAATATTTTTATCCATTTTATCCTCACATTAAAGCCTTAAAATGACTTAAATCAAACAAAAGCAAATGCTCATCTTGCAAGCTTTCAAGCTCCTTAGAAAAGCCATTTTTGGAAAAGATTATATAATAATCGGGCTTTAAATTTAATTCCTGTGCCTTTTTATAAAGATCATTTAGGACATTTTTGCAAATTTTTTTATTTTTAAATTTTACTTCACCGATGAGAGAAATCGTTTCATCTTTATAATATAAATCAAGCTCCAAATTTCTGTTCCAGTAACTTTGCACACTATAAATACCAAAATGTTTTTCCACAAATTCCCTTGCCAATTGCTCAAAACAAAAACTTTGATAAAACTCAAATTTCTCCTTTATTTTTTCCAAAAGTCCTTCAAATTCTCCCGCTAAAATCAAATTTTCATTCGGCTTTAAAAAATAAAAATGAAAACGCGTATAATGGTCTTTAAAAAGAATTTTATCTTGTATAACATAGGCTCTTAACTCTCTTTTTAGCTTATGGTGCTTGGATTTTTCAATTTTATTTTCCTTGCTTTTTTCTATGCGTAAAATGCCTGATTTTAAAAGCTTATTAAAGGTGCTAAGTGCTTTAAAGTGCTGAATTTCTCGGTTAATAGAATAGCGTTTGCGATTATTTTTAGCAAATAAAGTCAAAGCCCTACATTCTGTTTTATCCATCAAAAATTTTTCATCTAAAAGCCTATAATTTGGCAAAATAAGCGTTTTAATATCTTCAAATACATCACCGGAAAAATACGCCACATCAAGCCCATCAAACACGCTGTAAAAATCGACCATTTGATTTAAATCAAGCTCAGGATGCAAACACGCAAAACTATGAAATTTAATACCTATCCTCACTACTTAAAATAATTTGTGTGATTTTACACTTACAGCGTAAATATATTTTTTTGGTAAATCAAAAATTAAAATTTTTGATTTACCGATATCTCCATTCAAAGAATGGTGTTCTTAAATTTTAAATTATTTAATATAATTTAAAATATTTAGGAACTATTATATCTATGTCAATATTTATTATATGTATATAAAAAATACTTCAAATTTGATAAAATTGACTTAAATAGAATAGTCTCTAAATTTATTAAATTATTTAAATTTATTCAAATATATATAATTCGGTAAATCAAAAATTAAAATTTTTGAACTTTTATAAAAAATTGCAAAATAGCAATTTTGAAATACTCCAAAAGAAAAGTTACATATAAAAAGCGAGAGTAAAATATTTTTATGCTATAATCTTCATATGAGTAAAAAAGAGAGAATAAAATTAGAAATTGATGTTTTAAAAGCATTAATGTTGGCTTTTCTTACTGCTTTATTTGGGATATTTGGTTTTTTGTGTTTTAAATTATAGTCGCATTGATTGGATACAAGCATTGTTTATTGTTTTAGGAGTTATTTTTGCTTGTATTTTGTTGTATGCTTTTAGCAAGAGAATATATAAAATTTTAAAACAAATTGAGGAGTTGGAGTAATGTTAGGGATACTTTGTGCTGTTTTTGCTTTAATTGCCTTTTTTGGTTCTGCTTTAATGATTGTTAAGATGCTTGAAAAAGGCAGTATTTAAAGTGATGAGAAGTATTAAGCCTTTAAAGATATAAAGGCTTAAAGTTCAGCAATCTTATCGCTTGTTCCTGTTTGTCTAATGGCATTAATAATTTGTTCTATACTTAAACCTAGAGTTTGAAAAAAATTCATTTGTTATCTCTATGTTTAAAATACTTTTTAATTTCTTCGTCTGTAAGTTTTTCATTTTGAAAATTTTGAAGAGATTTTGAGTATTGTGCCTTGTAAGCATTTGCACATTCTGTGTTAGTTTCTGCAGAATTAGCGTTTTTATCACATTCTTTGATTTTAGCTTCTAATTCTTTAGCATTTTTTGGATCTTCATAATATTGCACACTCTTTGGTTCTGAACAAGCAGAGAATAAAATAGCAACAACTGCACTAAGCAAACCTAATTTGGTAACATTTTTCATTGTGTCTCCTTATGTATTAAAATATTTGTTATTATATAATTTTATTTATTAAAATTTATTTAAATATATTATTATTTATTAAAATTATACAAAAATATAAAGCTATCTTATAAGCTCTTGCTCATTATGTTGTTTCGTAGAGTTTTTAAAATCTTTAAGTTTGTTTTGAAAATTAATAGAGTGCAGTTGTTTTTTAACTTCTTCAAGCCCTTTTTTTAGGAAAATATCATTAAAATCGCTCATTCCCTGTTCTGCTTCTTGGTCGCTAATTTTTGGAATGATAATTTTAATATTTGAAAATTTTTGTTGGATTTCTTTTGCTATTTCTACACCGATATTAGAAAATCCTTGCAATTCTCTTTTTCTATCATTATCTGCAATTATAGTGATGGGGATATTTTGAAATTTATCCTTTAAGGCTTCAACGATTTTGAGTAAATTTCCAGCATCTACACCCATTATAACAGGTTTTTCAAGCGCTTTATAAATTGTTGCAGCAGTAGCAAAGCCTTCTGCTATGATAAATTCTTTGCAATATTCTAAGCTTTTTGCACCTATGATGTGAAAGCACCCAGATTTTCTTGCGGAGTATTCAATGCCTTGTTCTTTTTCTTCTTTTGTTTTGATGATACCGATGATTTTATCGCCATTTGGAAAAATTCTTTGCACAGACCATATTTTTCCATTTTCGTCTTTTAGGGGAATAAGAAGAGAGCCTTTACTATCTTGTTTTAAATAAAAATTTTCGTTAAAACCTTTTTTGATTAGGTAAGGATGATTAGAATAAGCCCAATGGGCTTCGCTGTATTCTTTTTCAATTTTAAGTGCAGTTTTTTGCTGAAGTTTCAAAATATCCTGCTTAATATTATTGTTTATGTGCGATGTAGAATTTTTATTAATAGTTTGATAATTTATAATATTTTGTTTCGCATTTTCTAAGGGCATTTTCCAATTTTCTTTAATACCTGTTTTAAAGTTTTGAATAAAGCCCGCAGGATATTCATTTAAAAACCCACTATAAGCCCCACTCATTTCTCTGCCCTTATCCGTTGTAGTTTTCACTCTATGAATTTTACCATCCATAATGGGTAAGCCACTGATAATTAAGCCTTGTTTTTCTAAAGCAAATTTGAAAGTTGTTAGCACTTCATTTTCGTCAAATGAAAAATCTTTTTTTTGGTGTGGATAAAGCCATTGTGCAAAAATATTTTTATCCAAGCTTTTTGGAGCAAACCATTTTTTTTCTTTTTCGTCCCACATAGCTCCTAACAATCTTGCTTTTTCTTTATCTTTAAAAGGAACATACAAATAAATTCTTTTTTGTGGCATATGTTTCCTTTATTTGCTCATCGATAAAGTTTTATTTGCTGTTCTTTCTTTTTCAAATTCTTTTTTATTTAGTTTTTTTTTTTTTTTTTGAAAAATTCGTTCATTTTTTGCTTAAAAAATGACGGCTCTTTTGCGAGGTTATTTATTTTTTTTTTTTTTTGTTCGTATTTCCCTCTTGTTTTTAAGTAAGAGTTTGCAAATTCTTGTATCATTGCTGCTATATCTTTGTTTGCTATTTCTGACATATTTTTTAAAGCCTTAAAAGTTCCATCTAGCATTTCATCATATGTTTTAGGTTTGTATTGCTCTAGTTGCTTATTGAGATCTTTTTTTATTGTATCATTTAATTTTTCTTTATTGATAGCAGAGCCACCCATTTTGATTAAATGCTCAATCCCTTGTTGAAAATTTTTATCACCAAGTCTTATATCTAATGGAATTTTTTCTTTATCTGTGATGATTTCAAATTTGATGGATTGATTTGAAAAATCTTTTTTTAATAAACTTTCCGCAATGTCAAAAGTTTTGATTGTGTTGAAAAATTTATCAATATCTTCACCATCATAAGTGCCTTCTTGTATCGCCTCTTTATAATGGTCATTAAGTTTGCTTGTGTCTGTTACTTTTATTTTGTAGTCTTTTTCCATTTTTACTCTCCAAAGATGTGATTTGTTTATTGTTTTTTTGCTTCGTTAATTGTATCAATATTTTGATTAAAATTATATAAGTTACTTATAGACTCTAGGGCATTTTTAGTATTTTTGCAATTTAATTTTTCTATGAGCATATGAAATTCATTGAAAAAATTATCACTCTCTTCAAAATCTTTTAAGAGAGCCAATGAAAGTTTTTTATATATACGCTCTTTCTTTTCTTTTTCTTTTTGGCGTAATTTCTTTAATTTCTCATCATACTCACGCTTTAAATCTTCTATCATCTTGCTTTCATAAAGCATAATAACTCCTTGTAAAAATTTAAAATTGCATTATCTCAAAATAAACTTAATGTGTTATAAAGCTTAATATTGTAAAATGCCAATCAAGCAAAAATATTATTAATTACAGGATAGGCAAAGACGCCAAAAAGTTATATAACTTTTTTAGCTTACTTTGCCGAAATATCTCTGCGAGGCTCACTAAGGAAATATAAATGAATAAAAATAATAATTGTGTTATTAAAGTTAGTAAAGATGATAAAATAATTTTAGATTATATAAAATCAGAAACAAATGCACCATATAGTAAAATAATATCTGTTTTATTAAAAAATTTTAATTCTTGTGATACAGATAAGAAAAATAAAATAAATGATGAAATATCTAAAAATAAATTTTATAAAAGCGATGAAAGCAAAATAGTTAAATTAAAACTTACAGAAAATGAAATAAATACTTTGAAAGAAATTTCTAAAAAATCAGGTTATTCAAGCGTTACTAAACAAGCAAAATTTTTGCTATTAAACTCTATAAAAAACGAAAAACTTTTTACTAATTTAGAACTAGATGAATTTATAAAAACAAGAACTGAAATTAATGCAGTTGGCAAAAATATATATCAACTATTGAAAATTCTTAGAGCTGGAAATTCTGTAAAAATAAATGAGGATAATTTAAAAAATACGATTGATATTATAAATGAAAAGATTGACATTCTTTCTGCTTCTCTTGGAAAGATTATAGAGATTAATAATCAAAGGATTTAGGTTTTTATATGTCAAGACCGATTAAAATATTTGACGATGAGATAATTGCTAGGAAAGTTTTTACTAAAATAGAAAACGCTTCAAAGCTACCGCTAAACTATATCAATAAAAACAGAGATAAATACACTAAAGATATAAAAACAGGCAAGCTTATTAGTAAAAATATGTTTAGAAAAAATACTGAAGTCGTTGTAAAAATTACTTCAGGTTCTAAAAATTCTCAAGCACTTTCAAAACATCTTGATTATATTTCTCGCAAGGGAAGTATAGAGTTAATTACAAATGATTTTGATAGATATGTAGGAGAAGATGAAATTTTAGAATTAAAAAAATTTTTCAAAAATGAAGGAATTCCTATTCCTTTATATAAAGAAGGTGCTAAGGAAAAAAGACATACTATTAATATGGTTTTTTCTATGAAGGAGCATTCTACAACTCCAAAAGAAAAATTGCAACAAGCCACTATCACAACTTTAAAAAGAATATATCCAAATAATCTTTTTGTTGTTGCTTTTCACGGAGATACGGATAATCCGCATTGTCATGTTTGCTTAAAAGTTGCGGATAAAAATGGAAAAAGAATTAATCCTAGAAAGGCTGATTTAGCTAACTTAAGAGCGGAATTTGCAAAAGCATTAAATGAATTAGGTGTTGAAGCAAAAGCTACAAACAAAAAGCAAAAAGAAGCAGAAGTAAATCAAGAGTATTCTACAAAATTAAATAGAGAAAAGCAAATTGATAAAGCTCCACAAATAAAAATGCACTATTATCAAGTTATGGATTTTGGAGGGGCAAACTATCAATTTAGCACCGATAAAAATGCAAAGAAAAGTTATTATGTGAGCTATAAAACTAAAAAAGGAATAGCTACAATTTGGGGGCAAGATTTAGAAAGGGTTGTGAAAGAAAATAAAGTTTTAAGAGGTGAGTATGCAAGATTTAAAATAGTAGGGCAAGAAGAATATGAGATAAAAAGAAAGGCAAAAATTAACAATAAGTGGCAAGAAGTTTCCAAAACACTTACAAAACCCATTTGGGATGTTTCTGTTATCGGTAGAGAAAAAGATTTGAAACAAATCCCTAAAATAACAAATGCTAAAAAATATAAAATCATACAAGATAAAGGAGTAAATAGTGAGAGAGTTTATACAAAACAATATAGACAGAGAGTCTTACAAGAGCTCAGTAATCAATCGACTATCCGAAGAGAAGTTGCCCAAGAAAGAAACTCTATGCGAGTATTGTCCAAACAGCCTATGGTTTATGACACAAAACGAACTTAAATGCTTCTGCACCTCAATGCACTCAATCAGTTACAGCAAAGAGAGCGAAGAAGAGCCGATAATAGTTTGCGATGGACAAGTGCTAGGAATAATGAGATTGCAAGAGATGGATAAAATTATATAGGAGTAAGAAATAATGAGACAGACATTTTATAGCTTGGAATCCAGTCTTTTTCCTTATTTTGTATTTTTTCGATGATAGTGTCCCTATCTTTTTTCAAGGCATGAAGCAGTTCTTGTTTTACAAATCCACCTCGATTTTGTTCTAAAAGATTTTTACTCTGCTCTTTATCCGCTGTTAAGAGAAAAATAAGGCTATATTAGATACAATGCGATTTACATTAGTCAGTGGCTCCTCGTGCCACACCCTCTTTTATAAAATCTTTTATATTATCGTTAAGCGAATTAAGACACTCATTTAAGAATATTTCTATTTTATCGGGCATAATTCCAAAATAAAGTCTATGCTCATTAATTTTTATAAAGGTTGTGATACGCGGTGCAACAATTTGTTTATCATTACGCACAATTATTTTTACTTTGAGTAGATTCTCTGCGTGAAAGGCACGATTTCTAATCGTATGAATCCAATTTAAAATAATCTCCACCTTGTGTGTGTCTCGCAAAAATCTCTTTTTGCCATTATAATAAAATCTATTTGTATTATAATCATCATATCGCTTTAAATCAAAACTTTTGCGAAAATGAAAAATATCGTTATATAATTTATATTTCTCAATCATCTTGCACCAAAAATCGAGACTTTGCCTTGATACAAGTTGATGATTACTAAGATTTTTTTCCTTATGTTTGGTCTCATTTTCTTTTTCTAGCCAATTGTTGCCTAGTTTATGAAGTAAAATATCATTTGTGATATTACGCAAACAAATTTCTATCAGTAATAATTTTGGTGCAAGACGACCAATGAGAGCTAAATTCTCAAAATGCTCATTTAGATTCGCATAAGATTGTAAGCGTTCTTTTGAGAGCAGAATTTCTAAGCTTTTCAAATAATTCCTTTTTCTCTAATGCATTCTTTAAAAAATTTGGCGATTGAGAGATTTTGACTTTGACAATAGGTTTTAAGTTTAACATACTCGCTCACTTTTAAGGAAAGTGTAAAAATTTTAAGCCCATCAATTATAGGCTCTTGTGTTTGTGGAGTTTGAGTTTGTTTTGCTGTTCTATTTTCTTTCATTTCAGCACCTTGTCCAACCTGAGCTAAAATCTGCGTGTCGATGATTTTCTTTGCCATTGTTTTATCCTCATATTAAATAAATTAAAATATATTATAATAAATTATAATTTAATTAAGTAAATTATCAATTTCTTTAAAAAGTTTTTTTAATGAAGATAATACAGGATTTAGTATAGAGCAAATTGGTGATTTAAAGATAAGGAAAGATTTTGATTATATTCAAGAAGTTCATATTCTTAATATGTGCTATCAGCTAAGAAATTTACAATATGAAAAAGAAAGTAATGTTAAACTATAGAATCTTATAAAGATGATATACGCAAATTAAATAAAGAGAATGCTGCTCTTCGCACAAGAAATAAATTTATACTTTGCTTTTGCATAGCATTAATTTTTTTAATTGTTTGTTTAATAAAATAAAAGCAAAAATTAATTGCCATTTTTATTTTTATTAATAAAAACAGACGAAAGGATGTCAATATGCTCCAACAAACCTTTTTTAATTTGAGTTTCTGGAACTCTCATTGGATCTAATTGAACAATAATTCCTTCTTTTCTGGCGTGCTTAACAGCAGGGATAAAATCACTATCTGCTGTGATTAAAATTATTTTTTCGGCTTGATGTTTATTTGCTAAAGTTGCAATATCAAGCCCTATTTTCATATCGACACCCTTTTGTTTAATGTCTAAAACGAAATCTTCGCTTGTAAGCTCACAAATGTCTATTTCTTTGCGTAGAATTTTTCTAAATTTATCATAATCTCTAAATTTCCATTGAAACGAATTTTCATCGATTTCACCTAATCTTACAGCAAAATAAGGTTGCTTTCTTAGGTAATTTAAAAGTTCGCTTCTAAATTTGTATGTTGTAGTTTTGCTTAAGTTCTTAGATTTATCAGTTTTTTCTATGGGAGGCATAGGAACATTTTTATCTAATGGTTCGCAATCGTAAATATAAACTCTATGTAAATAATCTTCATTTCTTCTAAGGGTTTCCCATACATAGTCTTTTAATCTCTTAGCCAATTCTTTAGCCTCCATTGTTTTAATACTCTTGTGAGTATTATATCTTTCAAGAAAAAAAGAGAGATCTACAAGAACTGCAGTCTTTTTAGGCTGAATAATTGAAAATTCCATATTTGGATTGCTTGAATTCATTGTTGCGTAGTCCTAATTTATTAAATTGGAAGCACAAAGAGTCGTCAATTTAAAAATATGATGCTAAAAAGACCCCTCTATGTGCTAATGATGGCGGAATTATATCATAAAAATATTAATGAGAGCTTTAGCTGGTTTAGATAAGCAATTCTCTGTCTTTCATAATCTTATTGTGCCTATTTAAATCCTCTAAAATCTTTGCAGATTTTGACACGAAATCACTTTTATAACCTTTTTGCTTACTCATTTTTTCTATTTCTTCTATGACAATGCGATTATCTTCTCTTAATGCCTCCAAATAGTCTTTTCTCTTATAAATAGGAGTGTTGTCTCCTGTAATATTTTCTAGCTCTGCAATTTCTTTTTTAAGACTTTCTATCTTGCTTTTATTAAATTGGCTAAATTTTTCTAAATCGTTATAAAAATTATTTAACCTTTTCATAAAACCGCCGAAATTCACATAATTTTCTAATTTAAAAAAAGTTTTGTCATCTCTTTTATAAATCATATTTTCAGGCTCCATTATAGTTTGACCATCAGGAGTTGAAACATAAAAACTTAAGGTGTTTAAATCTGTTTTTTCTCCGCTAATAATCAATCCTTTGTATTCTAAAACTTTATATTCTTTTTGATAGTTATTTGCTATCATTTGAATGGTATTTTCAAAGTTTTTTGTCAGCTCCGCTTGTCTAGCTTTGTTTAAATCGCTAGTATCATCTTTAAGGACGATGAAGTCTTTTGCGGAAATATTTTCATCATCATTGATATAGTATTTTCCTTGAAAATGCTCATTATTATTTTCTTTAATGATTGCATTTAAGGTTTCCATTTTAATAATATCTTTTTGTAAGAATTCAATTTTTGAAAGATTGACTTTAAGACTTTCTTCATTATTGTGAATTTGCCTTTTATAGCCACTATAAAGCATTTCTTCTTGTCTTAAATCACTGGTTAATTGCACCTGCAATAAGATGAGTGGATTTCCTGTGGCTTCTGCTTTCATTTCTGCCGCATCTGCCGCTCCGCTTGTAATATCCTCTAAGGTTCTTACATCAGCACCAGCTTTTCTAAATTGCTCTATGGATCTTGCTTTGCTTTCAATAACTTGCCACATTCTAGCGTCATAAGTTCTTTCAGTTGCGTATCTAAATTCTTTAACTCTAAAATTTTGTGGATCTCTCATAAAAAGCTCATTGCCTTGCCTTATAACTCTACCACTTCTTTGCTCTAAATCGCTAGGACGCCACGGACAATCTAAATGATGTAAAGCTACAATTCTTTTTTGCACATTTGTTCCAGCACCCATTTTTTGAGTTGAGCCAATTAAAATTCTAGCTTTTCCTGTATTCATATCTGCAAAAAGTTGGCTTTTTTGCAAATCCGTTTTTGCGTCGTGGATAAAGCGGATTTCATTTTGTGGAATGCCTTTGGCAACAAGTTTTTTTAAAATATCAGTATAAACATCAAATTTTGATTGTTCTGCTAAGAGTTCATCAAGGCTTTTATGATTTTCTTCTTCACTTTGCTCCATTGTTTCATTGATATTGACAAATTCATCTTCTTTGTTTGGTTTTGGAGATAAATTGTTACCTATTAAAGCAACTTTTTGTGAATGTTGTTTTGGTGTAGATAAATCGCAAAAAATTAATTGCGTTCCCCTGTCGTCATTCCACGCATTATACTCACCATAAACATTTTCAATTAGTTTATTGATTTTAGAATCTGCATAATCATCATAATAAGGATTAATGAGCCTAAAATCAAGTCCAGCCTTTCTAGCGTCTGTGGTGCAAGCAAGAAGATTATTTCTAGCAATATCATCTTGTTGATGTTCCATTCTCCATACGATAGAGCCTTCGTTCCACCTTCCATTTTCATCTTGAATACCTATAAATTCTGCTATTGCTTCACTTCTAGGAGCAACGATATTAATAGGCTTATCATTGTAAAGTTTTGGCACGAAGTCTTTTTGATATTTCATAATATCATTATTTGTTACAATATCAGCCACGCTTTTATACATCGTAGAAAGTTCAGGGACATTTTTAAATTTGTTAAATCTCGCAACGATTTTATAATTAATTCCAGAGCTATCAAGTTCCCAAGCATTTGTAACTTCTCCAAAAGTAGAAGCCCAAGAATCAAAACTTTCTATTCCTTTTTCATTTAATGTATTAGGCTGTATGTATCTTTGTAAAGTGAAGAGTTCTGTAATTGAATTACTTATCGGTGTGCCTGTTAGAAAATAGAGCTTTTTATTTTGTTCGTGAATATATTGTGTTTTACAATAAAGGTCGTATGCTTTTTGCGAGCCTTTTAAATTTCCAAGACCGCTTATATCTCCCATTGAAGTTGTGATGAGTAGATTTTTAAATTCGTGTGCTTCATCAATAATTAAAGCATCGATACCTAGTTCCGAAAAATCTATCGCTTTGGATTTTTTATGTGCTGTTTGCAAATCTTTCAATTTCACCTTAAAATTCTCAATGCGTTTTTCTAAATCTTTGACGGAATATCGCATAACATTTTCATCATCTTGCTTTCTTTTTAAGGTTTCTTCCAAAATGCTAATATCTTTCTCGTATTGTCTTTTAATAATATCATAAGGAGCAGGGATTAATTTAAATTGCGAGTGAGTCATAATAACAGCATCATAGTTATTTGTAGCTATTTTTGAGAAAAATCTTTCTCTATTATCCTTTTTTAAATCATCATTTGTAGCGACTAGAATATTAGCATTTGTATAAGCGTGGTAAAACTCATCATTCCATTGTCTAGCTAAGTGATTTGGCACAACGATTAAGGGTTTATTTAAAAGCCCCATTCTCTTTTGCTCCATTACAGAGCAAATTGCGACTAAAGTTTTTCCAGCACCAACTTGATGGTCAAAAATAATGTTACTTTCTTGAATTGCCCTATATATTGCATTTTTTTGGTGTTTTTTGAGCTTAATGTTAGCATTGAAATTGGGAAGTTCTAAATTTTCTCCATTATATTGTGGTTCTTTATTTGTGTTAAATTTTTCATTATAGATATTTTCTAAATCTGTGCGTCTATCATAATCCTTATAAATCCATTCTGCAAACTCATTTTTTAAGTTTTCTAATTTAGAATTAGCAATTGCAGTTTCTTTTGGATTTAATTCCCTATATTCTCTGCCTGTTTCATCTTGTTTTTTATCATAAATGCGAATAGGCTTTCTCAATAAAGCGTGTTCAAATAAATCAAAACAGCCTATTCTTTCTGTGCCATATTGTGAGCGAACATAGGGACTTAAGGAATGTCCAAGACCTTTAAGATTCCACTCACCTGTTTTTTCTAATAAGAATAAATCATAGTCTCTAGAATCAATTTGCAGAGTTTCTTCTATAAATTGTTTGTAGTATTTTATAGGTATCCAAGTTGTCCCTAAGCTTAGTGAAATATCAACTGCTTTCAAGTCTTTGGGTAAAACTTGTTCTAAGCTTTCTAAATTATTAGCAAATTCATTAAAGCCATCTTCTATAAGCTTCTTTACCTCTTTGTATTTTGCTTTAACATTTCCAGAAAGATACTTTTCGGCTAAGATAAAGCGAGAGGGATTAAGGTGGTCTTTAAAGATTAATCTATTTTGTTCTAAAGTATTAAGTGTTTCATCTAGCGGTTGTTCCAAGTTGGCTTCTAGGAAATTTAAATCAATTCTTCCATACTCATTAATGCAAGCAATAAGTGCTTCTTGTGGAGTTGAGATTTTAATTTCTTTTTGTGCGTTGATGGTTCTTTTGAAAAAAATATCAGCCTTTGTGGCACTTGGCAATATAGGTTCAATGCCTTCTTTTAATGCGACATTTTTAGAAATACCCGCATTATAATTTTTCTCCAAAGCTAAAATTTTATTTGCTTCTACATCTTCTTTGAAGGCTTTTTTGTTTGCTTCTCTATTTAAATATCCCTCTTTGGTAACAAAATCATCATAAAGTTTATTAAGTTGCTTTCTTTGATTTTCTACCAAAACATCATTAGCTTCATTTTTTTCATACTCAATGAGAGTGTTAAATTGATTTCTAATGGCGATGAGTTTTTTAATTCTTCTTTTATCGTGTTCGTTTAGGGCTGGTTTTGAAAAAACCAACTCGTCATCACTTCTAACTTTCATATAAATTTCGCCACCATACTCAAAATAATTTCCATCTTTTAATTTGCTTATAATTTGGCTATATTTTTGATATTCAGGCGATTCTTTGTTAATTCTGTAATAGGACAATGTAATTTTTGTTTCTTGGTATTGATAAATATCCTTAGGTAAAGTTTTGACAAAATTTTCCAAAGCAATTTTTAAATCCCTACCATCATCTAAGCATTCTAAATCATGACCATATTGAGAGCTTTTAATATCCATTTTTCCTAAGATATTTTGAGGATTATTTTTAAAATATTCATTAATTCTAAAATAGCTGAAAATATTATGATTTAAACCTCTCTTTTCCGCCTCATCAAAACGATTCTCATAATACTCTACGCTCTCTAGCCATTTATTGTCAATATTTAAATCTTTGCCTTTCTTAAAAAAGATAATATCTGTGGTAACTTCAGTGTTGGCTCTTTTTTTAAAAGCATTGTTTGGCAATCTTACAGCACCTAAGAATGTTGCTTGTTCTGCGATATAATTTCTTATAGTGTTATTTTTAGAATCTAAAAAATAACTTGAGACTACAAAGGCAGCAATTCCATCTTCTTTCAAATTTTTAATGGCGTTGCCAATGAAATAATTATGCACACTTGATTTATTGAGTGTTGTATCATTTGGGTCTAGAACCTTTTTTTGACCAAAGGGTGGATTGCCTATAAAAGCATCATAAGGCTTATCAAATAAGTGATGTTCAAAGGCTTTATTATAAATTGTTTGATTAGGGTGTAAAGATTTTAGAATATTTGAGCTTATGCTATCAAGCTCAATGCAAGTAAAGTGATAATTATTGCTGTAATTTTTAGCATAAGATAAAAACGAGCCTATTCCTGCACTTGGCTCAAAGATTTCTTTCGTGTGTTTATCATTATTAAAGCCTAAATGATTAAGTCCTTGATAAATTGTATCAATGACAATTTTTGGAGTATAAAAAGCGTCTAAGGTAGATAGTTTTGCATTTTCGTATTCTGTGTAATCTAGTGTAGAGATAAGCTCTTTAAACTCTTTTTCCCATTCTTTATTTTGGTGGTCAAAAACTTGTGGAATTCCACCCCAACCTGAAAATTTATTGAGAATTTCTTGCTCTTGTTTAGTGGCGTAGCGATTTTCTTGCTCTATGGTTTTTAAAAGTTTAATGGCGTGGATATTTTTTTGAAATCTATCTTTCAAAGAGCCAAGATAGATTTCATCATCGGCTGTAAAATCTAGTTTTTGCCCAGATTTGAAACTTCTTCTTTTAAAGTCATCATCTCTTGTTGCAGATTCCAATACTGATTGTTGATTGTTTCTTCTTGCATTTGCTCCTTGTCTCTCATCATCATTTCTTGAAACAAAGGAGAATAAATCTGTGGTTCTATCGCTATGAATTGATTGAGATTGATTTGAGTTTGGGTTAGTATCTCCATATCCGTTAGTCCCTGCTCTCTCATTTCCTCCGCTTCCTTGCTCTCTAAAATTTGTAGTTCCATTTGTGCTTGTGGTAATGCTAGTGTCATTAGTTCTGACATTCCTAGATTCTTGATGGTGTTTGGATAAAGTTCCGCCCATCTCTCTAGTATTATCAAGCTGTATTGTGGAATTTTCTTGTCTATCCAAGCTTGATGAACTTGATGAAACGCTAATTCGTTCAACGCCATTTGCAGTTTCTCTATGTTGGGATAATTCTCCATTCTGTTGCTCATTTTCTTCTCCTTGTGAAAATTCTAATTCTATAAAATCAAATAGGCTTTTGCCACCATAATACTTTTCATCTTCAATTTGTCTTTTTGTTTTCCGCATAGTTTATCCTTGTAATTTTTGTTTTTTTGCAAGGATATTTTAGCATTATTCATTAATATTTAAAGCCTTAGCCTCCTTTAAGATTAGTTTTCTTATGTAGGTGCTTGATTCAGTATTAAATTCTAACTCCATCAATTTCTTTAGCGTTTCATATTCTTTTTGATTGAGTCTGCAAACGACCATATGTTCTCTTCTTAATTCTTTATCAATTGTTTTTCTACCAGATGATTTTTTCTCTGCTTTTTTGTAAGTTTTTTGAGAGCTTGTTTCAGATTTTAAAGCTTCATCAATTGTAAAAGGCTTTTTTTCCATTATGCTTTTTCCTTTTTAATAAAATGTAGAAGTCTTTGGTATTCATTAAAGAAATTTGTATAGCTTAACCTTGAAAGATTATTTTCATTGTAGAGTTCAGTAAAAGAAGCTCCACTACTCATAGAATTTTCAATGATTTTTGAAAATTTGAAAAAGAAAAGATTTAAATCTGTAAAATTACTTTCAAGAGTTTCACAAATTTGTTTTTTTTCTTTTTCGTCCCTGTAATCTGTAACTAAGATACAAACTCTATCATCATTACCTATTTCATTTAAAGTTTCTAGTGTTCTAAGTAAAGAATTATAATTGCTTGTGCAAGGAATAATAACAACATTGCTCTCTTTGACAATACTCAATACACCTTTTTCCACAAAACCGCCAAAATCATAAACGCAATTATCTATTTTTTTTGGCGTTGGTAGAATTTTTGCTTTCTCAGGATAAATTTTTTCAATAATAGAATTATCATTGCTTTGTAAAAAATATCCTAAATCTTTAGCAATAGAAAAAGCAAAAGGGGTTTTGCCGACCCCGCCTTTCTTATTTATGATAGATATAATCATCATTTAACCTTTAAATTTATTTGTATAACATTATATACTATTATTTATTAATATATTATAAAATATACTAACAATTATTTAAAGATATGTATGCTAAAAGTAGGCTTTGTCTATCTTTATATTATAGATATTTTTAAAGGCTTTTCCTTTATCTTTCTAACCTTAAGCCCTATTTTGATTTTTTGCTTTCTTTTTAGTTCCTTAGTTTCTTTCAAAAGAGCATAGCGTTTAGCCTTTCTTTCTTTTGCTTTTTCTTGTTTGTTCATTTGTATAGCTCATTATCTAAAAGTTTTTCTAATTCTTGTTGGAAGTAAATACTAAGTCTTGTATCTTCTTCGTAAAATTCTTTAACAGGCTTTCCATTTTCATCATATTTGTTTTCAAATTTTTGATGGAATTCTTTAAAAGCTTTCTTTTCTTTTTCCATAAAATCAACTAATTCTTTGTTTTTGCGAATATTACCTATAACCTCAGTGCAGCCCTCACAATATTCATCATCTAAATTGCAATCATCGCTAAAGAAAAAACCTCGCTCTTTATCGTAATTTATTGTATGTAAAAATTTCTCACTATCATTTGGCATAAAAAGCACAATATCATTTTCAAAAATTTTTACACCCTTTTTATCTTTAAAGCCTGTGTAAAGTTCTAGTTCTAAATCTTCTAATTTTTGAGTTCTTTGTTTGTATGTTTCTTTTGAAATGTTAGCATTGATATAAAATTTATATTTTTCGTAAGTTTTTTCATTATCACCGCAACAACGCAAAAAATAATTTTGATTGATTGTTTCAAATCCTATTTCATTAAGATAAATATAACTACTATTAAGCCAAATTCTAAAATCAAAATCTTTTAGTTTCATTTTTGCTATTATCCCTTATAACAATCGATGAGTATTTTACTCATCTTCCTCGAAGTTAAAGTTGATATATTCTTGCATTTCATAAATATCATCAAATTCAGCAGTATATCCATCGCTTTGGCTACAAACATAATATATACCCTCTTCATACTTTACCTTATATTCTGCCCCATACCACCCTTAACCCATACGCTTTTACCACCCTCTAGCTCTCTAACTAATTCGTAAATATCGTGGTCTTTCATACTAAATGTCATTGTTTATCCTTGTTGTGATTAAATAATTTTCGTATAATATTAATATATTAGTAAATATTATATAATAAAATATATTTATAATAAATTATATTTTAGGTTTTCCATTATCATCATAATACATAGCCTTACAGCCTTGTCTAAATTCATTACAGCCCCACCACCAGCTTTTACCATTTTTACTTTTCATTCTCTGCAAGAATCCTTTATCGCATTGCGGACATTTATATGTAGTGTCGCTATTGTTTTGTTTTGTTTCAAAATTTGGTTTGCCTTTATTATCAGGATATATAGCCTTACAACCCTCCTTGTATTCACTACACCCCCAAAAATCTCCATATTTCCCTTTGCGTTTTGTTAAATGACCTTTACTACATTGCGGACATTGAATTTTTTGCTGATTTTTATCTTCTAAGATTTTAAAATTTTGACTATTGCTAATTCTTTGAATTTCACCGATGACTTCTTTTGTTACTTCCTCTAAAAATTGCCCTCTTGTAAGCTCTTGTGCCTCTATCATTTTTTGTTGCTCAAACCATAAAGCTGTCATATCAGGTGTGGTAAGAGCTTTTGGAGAAAGTGCGATTAAATCCCTACCTTTTTGCGTAGATTTAACAACTTGCTTTTTATCTTTGCTTACCTCTATATATTCTCTTTCAATAAGGGTTTTTATGTGATTTGACCTTGTAGCAGGTGTGCCTATACCTCCACTTTCTCCTTTTTTGTCTTTATCTTTTTCCATCAGTAATTTTTTAATTTTTTCATCGCTTACATATTTTGCAACACTATTTAAATCTTTAAGTAATGTTGTCATAGTGTAATAGGGGCGAGGTTTTGTTTGCTTCTTTTCAATCTGCACCAAAGCACATTTTGTATTATCATTATCTTTTAAGCTAGATAAATCATATTCGTTTTTATTACTATCAAGCTCCTCTTCTTTATCGGTATCAATATTTTTCCATAGACTTCTAAAACCGCTTTTTGTTGTTTTGCTTTGTGTTGCGGTAAAAATTTTTTGATTGATTTCTAAATTAATTGTGGTGGTTTGATATTCTCTAGGCTGAAAAAATTGAATGATAAATCTTTTAGAAATTAAATCATAAACGACTGATTCATCTTTGCTTAATTGTGATGAAATCTTGTTTTGAGTAGGAATGATTCCATAATGTGCTGAAATGTTCTCATCATTAAAAGCTTTGCTTTTTATTTTTGTATCACTACCAGCGATGAGAGCTTCAATCTCATCATTATTTAAATTTGTTTTTATGGAATTTAAAATTTGTGGAGCTTCTTCAAAGATTGTTTCAGGAAGATACTGACAATCTGACCTATTGTAAGTAATTGCTTTATGTTTTTCTCTTAAGGATTGTGTGATTTGTAGGGTTTTATCAGGGCTAAATCCAAAAAATTTTGCACACTCTGCCTGTAAAATAAGTAAATTATAGGGTAGTGGCGGATATTCTTTTTTATTTTCTATCTTTACATTTATTTTTGCATTTTGATTTTCGCACATATTTTTAATTTCTTTAGCTAGATTTTCATCTGTAATTTTTTCTTCTGTCTTTAATCGTGCTTGAATTGTATGATTGTTAATTTCAAAATTTCCAAGTAAGGAATAATAATCGATGCTTTTAAAGCTTTCAAATTCTTTATCTCTAGCAACTACAAGTCCTAAAATAGGAGTTTGCACTCTTCCTACACTTAAGATGCCCTCAAAATTATTTTGTCTAGCAATGATGGTGTAAGCCCTTGTAAGATTAATTCCTACTATCCAATCAGCTTGACTTCTTGCAAAGCCTCTTTCGCTCATACCTTTAAAATCTGTATTAGATTTAATTTTTGCTATTTCTTCTTTGACTGCTTTTGGAGTTAAGTCATTAATTAAAACTCTAAAGACAGGTTTGGAGCTTTTAGAATACTGAATAATTTCATCGACTAAGATTTGTCCCTCATCATCTGCATCCCCACAATTTACAATAGAAGTAATTTTGTCGCTATGGATTAAATCGCAGATGATTTTGAGCTGTTTTCTGCTATCTTTCTTAGGTAAATATTTAAATTCTTTAATGGGTAGTGGCAAATCCTCAAGTTTCCACAGCTTATATTTTTCATCATATTCTTCAGGTTTAGCAAGTTCTAAAATATGCCCAAAAGCCCAAGTAATAATGTCATTTCCTTTTTGTATGTAGCCTTCGCCACTTTTATAACTTCCTTCTAGTCCTTCCGCAATGGCTCTACCAAGTTCAGGTTTTTCTGCTATAAATAATCTCATTTTTTACCTTTCTTTATTACTGGATAACATAAATAATTATTAGAATATAATAGTTATTTATGTTATATATTATTAATTATAAATATATTTTATATTACAATAATTATTATAAATACACACCCATAAGGGTGTGTATATCATCTTTCTAAGCCTTTATCTTGTTTTTTTTCAGACTCTTTAATCTCTTGGGTTTGCTGCATTTGTTGCTTTTGTTTTTGTGCTTTCATTTCAGCTTCATTAACAACTTCAAAACCTGCATTTGAAATTACAGCTACAAACTCTTTGCCTTTTTCTTTGAGTTCGCTTTTTAGCTCCTCGTTGTAGAGTCTCACATTAGTTTCCAAATAATGACTTTTAGAGCCATCTTGATTTTGGTGTTCTGTAATCCCAACCCCCTCGATTAATTCTTTTGCGGATTCTCTCTTTTGATTAATGGTGTAATAAAAATAACCTTGCTCATTGACATTTGAATTGATGTAGATAAAGTCATCTCTATTTTGTGAGTTAGTAGGTTTTAAGACGATATTATGAGTTTTTTCATCTCTATTAACAAAATAGTTTTTCCACTCATTATTAATCTTTGCAGAAAAAAGCACAGCACCGTGTTCCATTGCCGCAACTTGTCCTGCTTCTTTAATCACATCAATCAAAGCAGTATCCACTTTTCTTTGCTGAATATCACCCTCCTTGTTTTTGTAGTTTAAAGCATTGTTTGTATCAATAACAATCTTATCATTAACTAATCTTCCAAACGCCATTTTTATCTCCTTAAAATTTTTGTTTTTTGTTTTTTGCAATTTTTATATATAATTCCTTCGTTCATTCACCTCCTTGCAGTGTGATTTGAATACTATTTTTATTTTCCGTAAGAATAGTTTTTTGTTTTTTTGCAAAGCTCAAGGTAAGGCTTTTACCGTCTTCATCAACGGAGATTGTTGCCAAACCTTGAGTGATTACGCTTACTTTATTTTGTAAATTTTCAAGCTCTGTATTTTTTGTATAGATAAGAAATAGCAGAATGCCAAGTGTTATCCCAAGTCCAATTGCTGTAAAGCTAAAAAATATAAGAAATGATTTTGTATTCTTTATCATTTTTGTAAATATTTGCGAGAAAATATTAAGCTTATCTTTGCCATCTTTGATAAAACTATCAAGAAAGTCATTATAGTTTTGTGCATTATAAGAAAGTTTATATTCTACTATCTCGCAAAATTGATTAATCTGCTCATTATATTTTCTAGCTTTTCATCTAATGATATTTTTTGAATTTCATTAGCAAATTTTGCAAAATCTTCCATAGTCTTTCTTATGGATGCTGTTTTGCTGATGAGTTCTTTTTCCTCATCGTTTGGAGGATTTGTAAAATAAGAAACAAGAGCCAAATGCGTATTATTTAGCTCTATATAATTATTTTCTAAATCTTTAAAAATGCCATCTTCTGTATTGCTTTGCGAGTTTTGTTTGCCAATATGAATTTTGGCATTAATTTCTTTCATAATATTGGCAAATTTTTGTAATAACTCATTGTAATTAGTCGCAGATATTTCTTGCTCATTATTGACAATTTCAAAAAGATTTTCACTAGAATTAATCTCATTCATCATTATTTCTCATTAACCCAACATTCTTTTTTGATAGCCATTTTTTGATAATAAGCAATATGAATTTTGTAATATTTAAACCCAATTTGTTTTCTTTGATTTTGAGGCAATTTTATAAATTCATATCTGCTAATTTCTGTTAATTTTTCTCCTTGCTCTCTTTGCGATACAGGTAAGGCATTGTAAATTTCTTGCGAGATTTCCTTTAATTCATAGCCTCTTTGCCATTCTTCTTGTTCGTAAAATTTATTGTTGCAAGTGTATTTTAAATGATAATCTGTATATTTTGATGAAGATAGCAATCTGCAAGAATTTGTTAATTGTGGATTGATTCTAAAGCCATAAATATTTACATTTTTACACGAAGTGCCATCTCCAGCTCCACTACTCTCGCAAAATTGTTCAACTCTCAATAAGGTTTTTTCGATACGCTGATTCAACGCTTCTACGCTACAAGCTCCATCTAGGTTCGCTAAAATTTCGTTTTTATATTTAAGCATTTCACTATCTGCATCTCCTATGGGGCAAAGATTTAAAAAAGCTTTTCTAGCATTAATAGTTTTCCACGGCTTTTTAAAATGTATGCTAAAATATCTTGCCAAAGAGGCACTACATTCTGCTGGTTGAGTAGGACTTGCTAGACAAAGCATTGCCTCGCACGCTAATCTAGTATCTCCTGTTAGCATTTCTAATTCTATTGCATTAGAGGATACAACACCAAAAGCTAAAATAGATAAAAGAACTTTTTTCATTTTTTACTCTCCTTTAATTTTGTTAAAAAATAGAATACTAACCTTGTTGTAATCTTCTTCATAAGGATTGATAGGCTGTAATTCAATAGGGATAATGACTTGATTTTTGATAAAATATTCCTTGTAGGCTTGTATCAAATCTTCTCTACCGACTAAAATCATTCTACTAGCATTGTGAGCTAATAAAAAAGTTTTCGTTATAAGCTCATTTTTGATAAAGTCATCTTTTTCTGATTTCTTTTCAGCGATGATTTGATAAGTCCAATTTTGTGAGCTTAAAAAGCTATCTTTTGGAACAAAGTTATATTGTTTTTCCAAAATGGAAGTGTTAATAGTTAAAATAGAACCATTATCTAATTTTTTTGGTTGCGGGGCAGAACACCCAACTACTAATGAAGCAATTACAGCTAAACTAAGCGACATTTTTTTCATTGTTTTCTCCTATGATTTGAATTTTTACTTTGCATTCTCCTTTTAAGATTGCATTTTCTAATTGTTCTCTTGTTGGAATTTTTCTTATTGTTGATAAGCTTTTTGAAACAGCTTTAAATTTATCCATAAAATAAGAATCTGAATAATAAAATGCTTTATTGCATAAGATAGGTTTGCCACTATCAATAGTAATCAACTCGTTTTCAAAAGCCATTTCTCTCAGCTCTTGCGGTAACATTAAAGCTCTACTTGCTTCACTAATACTTCTTGAGCCACCACCATTACCACTTGTATTAATACTTCTTGAGCTTGTTTTAAAAGTGGTATTTCCTAAAATCCTAGAAATAGCTTCTGCGTCTTCTTGTTCTCTTGGTGCATAAAAAATTTGACAAGCGTGATTTGTTAATAATGTTTTAGCTCCTTCTTTTCCATAACCTAAAGGCTGTTGCGTTTCAAGTTGTGAGTTAGATTGATAAATCATTAAAGAGCGTAGCCAATATCCAGCCATAAAGCTTACAGCAGATTGATAGATAGGAATTCTACCAGGTGCAGTAAATTCGTCCATAACCATTAAGCAGGTGTATTTTAATTCTTTATTGCTTTGTGGCAATTCTTTAGTATTTAGTAGAATAAGTTGCGACCAAAATATATTTAAAATAAATCCAGCATTTGCTAATTGATCAGGCGTAATTCCTATATAAATTGTCATTTTCTTTTTGCGTAAATCTCTTAAATCAAAATCACTTGTTTCTGTGCTTAATCTTAGAGTTTCACTTTCAAATGGCACAAGAGGAGCATTAAAAGAACTCATTACGCCCGATTTAGTTGCGTCTGAGCTGATATTAAAATAAGTTTCTAAGCGTCTTATGGTAGCTTCATCTAAAATTTCACAATAGACTAAAAAATTGTATGTATCATCAAAGCCTCTAATGTTATTTTCCTCATTTTTAAGAGTTAAACCTTTTGAGAGTTGTAAGATATTGTAAAAGTTAAATTCTCCTACATCTACATTAAAAGCTTTTTGAAAATCTTTTCCATTGCCACTAAGTTGCAAATCACGCCATAAATAACAAAGTCCTATGAATAGATTTTGAGCTAATCCGTTGAAAAATTTTGAAGTAGAATCCCCATCAAGTGGATAAAGGATATTGCCTAAATCCATTAATTGACTATCGCAATGCTCTTTATCATTCATATCAATGTAGCTTAAAGGATTATAGCGATGTGTTTGTCTTGAAAATGGATTAAAAAGATAAACTTCTTGTCCTAAGATTTCTTTTCTATATTTACTGGTGTAATCAAAGCATTCTTGCTTAATATCTTGCACCACAGCACTTTCTTGCCATTCTAATAAATTTGGTATCACAATACCTACACCCTTACCACTTCTTGTAGGAGCTCCTAAAGCTACAAATTGCTGACCGCCAAATCTTAATAATTTTCCCTTATATTTTCCAATAATAATACCCTTATCCCCAAATAAATTCATTTTTTTAATTTCATTAAAATTAGCAAATCTAGCTTCGCCAAATTGAGATTTTTTGGTTTTTAAGGATAACACCAAAAGAGTCAAAGCAAACAAACAAAATGCGAAAGTGATACCCAAAGAAAGCCATATTTTTGGGTAATGATTAGCGACTGCCTGTAAAGTGAAGTTAATGTTATAGATTTCAATCGCTTTCATTATTTTTACTTTGTTCAAAACAAAGAAAACAATAGGAGTTAGTAAATAGGTAAAAATGAAACCTACTAGAATAAGAAAAATAATTTGAAGGCTTTTATTGTTTTGCATTTATTTCTCCAAGTCTTTATTTTTAATAGTTTTGTTTGCATTATTTTTGGTGTTAAATTCTTTGAGTTTTGATTTAAAATCCTTTGTAGATTTGTCTTGCTTTGCCTCATTTGCATAGTATCTTGCTACTTTAGGATTTTTAAATTCCATTTGTTTATTAAGATTTCTATCAGAGTAAAAGGTTATAATTTGCTCATCAGAGGGGGAAAGTGGCAGTTGTCGCCCTCCCCTTTGATAATCTTTCGTGATATTTTTTAAATGCCTTTCACCTATTTTGTCAGTAATAGCCCTAAATCTAATTCCTTCATCATTTTCCCATTCATAAATTTTTGCTTCTTTTTCCTCTACAAATGGTTCTTTAAATATTTTTAAATATTCTCTTATAGAATTACCTAGATTTAAAAGCTCTTCCATTGTGATTTGTCCATCGCTATTTTCTTCTAAATGAAGTTTGATATGATTTGCACCCATTCCTTTGTCTCTTCTTGTATCGTGAAAACCCTTTACATAATGCACGACATAATCTATAATGGCATTTTCAATAGCTTCAAGCTCTGCATTAATAGGAGTTGAGTTTTTTTCATTAAAACTTACATTATAAATGCCTCGCCTTTCTTTATTCATTTTATTTCTCCAAGTCTTTATTTTTAATAGTTTTGTTTGCATTATTTTTGGTGTTAAATTCTTTGAGTTTTGATTTAAAATCCTTTGTAGATTTGTCTTGTTGTGCTATAAAATTATTTTCAAAAAATTCTTTATTTTTACTCACCATTGGATCTCTTGGTTTGCCACCAACTTCATAATGATGAGAATAAATTATTTGATTGTTCTGATTTCTATCTTTAAGTGTAATATCAACACTAAAATCTTCTTGCGGAAGTCTTTTATAAAGCTCACTCATTATTTCTGTAAGATATTTATTAGGACTATGTATTTCTTGCGTGATAACTTGCTCCATTTTATTAAAGGCATTAATAAAAGAAACTTTCCATTTATTTGCTTTTTTACCTGTTAAACCCATTGCAATAAATGAAAAACCATCACGAGACACTTCATAGGCTGGTCTAAGTTCGCCTTTTAGGTCTTTATAATTAACCAGCCGAATTTTCGGCTGGTTAAATTCTTTCATATCTCCATCATTTAAATAGTTTTTAATGATATCTAAAATATGAGTATGTCTTTTTTCAAATACTCTAGCTATATCTAAGCTGGTGCAAAATATTTGATTATTTTTGGTAGTAAATTCCATTTTTTTATTATTTATATTTACAAGATTTGTGTTTGTTGCTTCTGTTTCTTGCCTGTTAATTTTCCACATAGACATATTTATCCCTTTTACTTGATATTCTCTATCTCTTTAAAATAAATTCCACTAATACGCCTTTTTCCGTGATGAGCGTGGATATGAACGACAATATCAATCAAATCTTTCAGTGTTTTTTGGATAATTTCAAAAGGCACACATTGACCTTGTGGGTTTTGTAAAGTCATTAAGGCAAGTCGTGTAAATGTTTCTTCAGGGCTTCCTGCGTGGCAACTTGTGATACTCCCTCCGTGACCACTTGCTAAAACATTGATAAAATCATAAGTTTCAGCACCTCTAAGCTCTGCTAATAAAATCCTATCAGGTTTCATTCTTAAGCAGGACTTTAAAAGCGTTGCAGAATTTAAAAAATCCGTGCTTTTTGCTTCACTTGGATAAAATAATTGCACGAAGTTTTTATGCTCGTAAAATTTGATTTCTTCTACATCTTCAATCGTAATAATCCTATCATCAAGACTGATAAAATCAATTAGCGTTTTCATAAAAGTAGTTTTTCCACTTCCTGTTTCTCCAGCAATGATAATGTTTTTACCATAGCTTACAGCCTTAGAGATGAAGCTTTGATAATCTTTTTCTTCATAAAGCTTAATGAGTTCTGCATCGCTAGGCTTGATGGTGTTTGTATCATTAGGATTTAAATCCTCAAAAAGTCCGCTTTCAATATGATTTTGCATTTTAAAGCGAGTTTTGCTAGGTTTTCTAATGGTGATTGAAATATGTTCGCTTTTAGTAGCAGGTGGGATAACGATTTGCATACGCTCCCCACCTACTAAAATACAACTAAGAATAGGACGAGAAACATCTATTTTGTCTTTTTTAAAAGCAGCAGCCGCAGTTGCAAAATGTCCAGCTTTTTCAAAGTCAAGCTTACTAGGTATAGCTTCCCATAATCCTTTAGAATTTTGTAGCCATACTTTATCATCGCCGTTGTAACAAATTTCATTAATGGAGTCATCTTTTAAGAATTCTCCAAAGTATTGATTTGTGTATTTATCTAAGGTGATTGACATTCTTTTTCCTTGTAAGTTTATAAACCTTTGAAAAATCAATATCTCTATTGACATAAACGCCAACTAAATCGCCGTGATTTTTATAAAGAGTTGGCTTAATATCAATCATTTTTTCTAAAGCAGTGTTAGCGATTTCACCGACATTTTCCCTTGTATTCTCACTATAATTGTAGTAGTTATTGCCATTTTTATTGTTTTTGCTTAATTGGTCAGCTAGTATTGCCATACCATCATCAATCATTGAAAGTAAAATAGCAGAACCAAATCGTTTTAAATAGTGATGATCCACCCAGCCTTGCATTCCACTAGCACCTAGCTCATCAGTAGCTCCAGAATATACAGGAATAATAATATTATTAGGTGTTCTAATTTCTTGCCAAATAACAAAAAGTCTATCCATACCATCATCCATTTGACCCGCATTAAATGTTCCTGTGATAGTGCTACCTTTTTCAATTAAAAGTGTGTTGCCATTTGCAGAATAAACATCATTAGATACTATGCAGGCAATCCCTCCTTTAATAGAGCTAACAAGCCTTGTTTTTAAAGCACAGCCAATATAAGTTCCTTTAGACAAAAGAAGATTTTGGTCAAACTCACTCACTTTAGCAATTGTAGGAGTGAAAACTTCACCTGTAAATTCTCCTCCACCTTGCAAATTATTAGAATTTTGTAAAGCACCATTTTGCCCAAATTCAAATAAGGTATTTGGTTTTTCTCCAAACTCTCTGTTATTGCCAGCATTGCCTCCCTCAAATCCTCCGCTATTAGTTGAAGCAATGACCGTAACTCCTGCACCTTTTACAATTCTAGGCTTTGGAGGTTTTGGCTCAAGCATTAAAGGTTGTTCTTGTTGTGGTGTGTTAGCGATAAGTTCGTCAAATGTCTTTTGTGGAGGAGGTGGAACAAATTCTTTAGCCTTAACGCTTTGAGCTAAATCTTTATTTTCTTCCTTTGGTGTTTCTTCAACACTTTGATTATTTGATGAAAATGATTTTAAGAAATAAACAATTAAAATGATGAGCAATAAACCGCCAATAGCAAAGATTGTATAAGCTTGTATCTTTTTGAGATGATTTTTTTGCTCACTCAATTCGCTTGTGTGGCTATCAAAGTCATTTTCTAAGCTATCTTGCTCTTTATTTTGCATAATTTACCCCTTATTTTTTATTAATTTCTCTTTGAATATTTTCATTAGAAGTTTCTCTTGTTTTTCTCAAAGGATTTTTTGCGTATCCACGATTAAAAATTCCTACGACCTTATCCCCACTTCTTAATAAAATTTGTTTTGTGGTTTTTTGTATCACTAAAACTTCATAGTTGCCATCTTTTTTAATATGAGTGTTTAAAATGCTTTCTTTACCATTTTCATACATAAAAACAGCAGGAAAGGTTTTAGTATTATCAAAACCTAAATAAGTAAAAACACCATCATCATACGCAAAATTTGGACTTATATCCTCACTGCCTTTATTGACTTTCATATAAAAATCCCAATTTCTAGGAATGGTATTTTTATCCAAATCCGTGCGTATATTTTCTTGTTCCACAGCTTCTAATAATTCTTTTGTTGCTTGTAAATCTTTTTGAGGATAGGAGAAGCTAAGTTTATAAGTTGTATTTTTATTATTAGCGACTAATTTTAAATCAAATACATAGGTATTTAAATTTGTGATGACAATTAAGTTTGTTTTCCAATCATAAGGATTAGGATCTACAACAAATTCTTGTGAGCTTTGTTGTTCTGCTGTGCTATTTTCATCTTGATGAACTAATTGTGTTTTGTAAGCTTTAGGTTTGATAAATAATAAATTGTCTTTTTGAGTTAAGTCCCAACCTTCAGCAAATCCTGTGGCAGTATTGATAATTCTTTCATCAACACCAAATTCTAAAACACTTACATAGCCATTTTTAGAATTAATTTGAAAAACATCATCGGCATTATAAACCGCATAAGCGATTCTTTTATCAAATGTAGAAGTTTTTGGGACATTCAAAGCCCAAACGAAATTACCTAATAATAAACTTGCTAAAATTATCTTTTTCATTTTTCTACCTCATTATCAATTCTGTATGTTAAAACTTTAAATCCTAGTGGATTTAATAATCTATTTTCTTCACTAGCTTTTCCTAGCGTGTAGTCATAACTTAAGGTGATGACTTTTGTAGCTTGTGATGTGCCTCTACTGGATAGATTTTTTGTAGTAATGTTTGCTCTTATTGTTGAAGTTTTAACTCCGTTACTTTCTCCTAAAACAACACTTAAAATTTGCACGCTTACTTCATTAGAGTTTTTTAAAATTTGGTCTCTTGCATTATCTCCCTCATACAAAGCCCTATACTCATTTGCAACATTTTCTGAACTCATTAATTGGGTGAGCAAATAATCTTGGTTTAAAAGCTCGTAATAATAACCCTCTCTAGCTTTAATGTATTGAGAGATAAAGTATTTATCCAATGCTTCATTTTGCGTGATTTCTTTTTCATCAAGCAGAGTTAAAATATCTACCATACCTGTGGTGTTATCTACCCTTATTACATAAGGCTCTATGGTTTTTAAAGGTGTTAATAACACAACAGCAATAAGAGAAAGAGAGGCTATAAAGATTGCAACAAAAGAGATAAGCCACGCTCTTTTATTGCTTTGCTCTATCAAATATCTAAAACTTGCTTCGTAATCTAATGCTGTATTAAAATCATTTTTCATTTGCATTACCTTTATTTAAGTCTTGATTTTGCGAATTAACAGGTATCCAACCTTTTTTATCGCTGAAAAAATCATCATATTTACCCTGATGTTTAGCACTACAAGCACTCAACATCAAAACACCAAAAAACAAAATAAAAACAAATTGAAATTTACGCTTCATTTCTAGCCCTTTCATACATTTTTTTAGCTAAACTATAACCGCCTTTACCTAAACCCTTACCCACAGCCCAAGCACCTTTACCAGCTAATTTAGCACCAGCTTTACCATAATTCATAGCCATTCCAGCAGCCTTACCTGCAGGTTTCATAGCTAATTGACCAGCAGGGCTTAAAACAGAACTCATCGCACCACCCATAGCACCATCCATTGATACATTTGCAACTTTTTCAGCAAAGATTTTTGCAGAATAAATCATAATAACTAGTATCAAAGAAGCAATGACATAGAAAATGCTTGTTCCTAATGGTTCTGCTCCTGATTGTGTGTGTTTTGAAAATGAAATAATCCAACCGCTTATTTCTCCCATAAAGGTTTTTAAAAATAAGCCAACAAGTAAAAGCACAAGAGTGTTTGATAATAAAAGCCCTATCCATTGTGTAAAGACATTTCTAGTAGCTTTAAAGACTAAAAGCCAAAATACTATGGGAGCAGAAATTACAAGCAGGGTTTGTGTAAAAGTTGTAACAATTAAGATAGAGAGTGTTGGAATAACAGCAATACAAAATCCTATATAACAAAGACACATTGCTACAACAGCTAAAATAGAATCCCCAACTCCACTTGATTTATCCCAAATAGTATTTGCTAATTTTGCAGTGTTTGCAAACATTTCGTCTAGATTTTGATACATTTGTGCTCCCCCTCCAGCCCACTCATAAATTCCATCCATTGCACCAATAACTAAATCTAACCAACCTCCAAGATTTAAAGCAAAGGTAATAACTAAAAGCTTTCCTGCCATATCCCAAGTAAGCTCTCTAATAGGACTTTGACTTTTACCCATTAACACCTCATAGCCTTTATACATAATGACTAGAGTGATGATGATAGAAAACAACACCATAAGTTCAGCAATCTTATCGCTTGTTCCTGTTTGTCTAATGGCATTAATAATTTGTTCTATACTTAAACCTAGAGTTTGAAAAAAATTCATTTGTTATCTCTATGTTTAAAATACTTTTTAATTTCTTCGTCTGTAAGTTTTTCATTTTGAAAATTTTGAAGAGATTTTGAGTATTCCTGCATTGCTAAATCTTTTTTGATATTTCTTTGATTTTCATAGCTCGCATTAGCTAAATCAACTTGATTTTTTACCATTTGTATTTTTGCAACCTCTAGTTGAATAGCATTACCCACATCAGTGCTTTCTTTAATGTCCTTTGAATTGACTAATCGCTCTTGCAATTTTTTAAGCGTTTGACTAATGGTATCCATTTGCTTTGAGGCTTGATTGTAGGTTTCTACTTGAGCAGCATAGGTGATTAAATCCATTTTGCAGATATTTTTTTCACTTTGACTCATATAGTCAAAATTACATCTATCAAAACTTGTATATTTGCCAAAAATTTCATTGCCTTTATCGCTTAAAAATTCTTGTGGGTCTCTTAGAACATCATTGTAAAAGGATTGAATGTTTTCTCCAGCTTCCGCAAAATCTGAATAGATTTGTTTTATATCTTTCACAAAAGCCACAGAATCTCTAATGCCTGTTTTTGATAAAAGTTCGTCTTTATAGGCTTGGATTTGTTTTTGATAGTGCGATACAGTTTCAGTCCATCTTGTGGCTTCTTTAGCCCACTCTGCAACTTGTTTAGCATTTTGTGTAGCCATTTGTTGATTTGCAGCTGCATCTACCACAGGAATACCTGCACTAAATGCTAAATTAGGCAAAATTAATAAGGAAGTAAGAATAAGAATAGATTTTTTACATTTTTGGATATAATTCCGTGGGGTGTTTGCCACAAGGTCATCACCCTTGTGGCGAAAATCTAAGCCCCTAAAGGAGCTAAGATGAATACCACTAAATTCATCATAGTTGTAATTATACTCCTTTGTGTAATTACAGTCAAGGCTTTTTAGTCTTGCCCCACTTGTTGGGGTGTGGTGGATTTCCCTTGTGGCTGTATTTGCATTAAAAATAATTTTTTTCATTTTATTACCTTTCTTCTTGTGTTTAAAATGGAACTTCTTCAGATTCCACATTAATGGCTTGGTGTTCGTATTCAACGCTTGGTTCTTTTGGTGGATTTTGTATTGCTTGTGGAGTTTCTTTATCTTTTTTGCCTAACCAATAGAATTTAGACACGATAACGCTTAGTGTTGTTTTAACATTTCCTTGTTCATCGGTGTATTGACTAGATGATAATTCTCCACTACACGCAAATTGAGAGCCTTTTTTGATATACATAGAAGCACTTTCTGCACTCTTGCCAAATAAGACAATAGGTATCCAAGTCGTGCTACTTTCATCATTGCCTTTTTCATTTTTCCAACGCTTAGTGATAGCAAGAGAATTTTTTGCATAAAGTTTTCCTCCACTTGTATTACCTACTTCAAAATCTTTGCCCAAATAGCCGATTAAATTGACATTATTCATTGTTTAGCTCCTTTTTATTTGAGTAATATATTTTCATCGTTTCAACTCCTTTATATTGATTTGAGTTTGAGTTTTGTTTTTGGTGTTAAATTCTTTAAGTTTTGATTTAAAATCCTTTGCGGATTTGTCTTGCTGTGGTATAATTTCATTAGCAGTCGATGAAATGTTCTTTTGAACCAGTCGCTCGTCAAGACTTTGGGCTTGAGTGTAGGAAGTGGGCGTCCCTACCATTGACTGCTTATATACTACTTCTTTTTTATCTAATTGTCCCATTTTTTTAACATTTTTTTCGTTAGCGTGAAAAATCTTGCTGATATTTTCATCTTTTCGAATCCCTACTTCACCCATTTTCTTTTCGTTTAGTTTTTTCCCCGCAATGTAGTCTTTTTCACTTTTTGGAGTTGGATTATTGATAATGATTTCAGGGTCATTGATAACTTTTTTGATTAAGTTGGCAACCTGCTCTTTGTTTTGAAACATTTCAGGGTGTCTGTCTAGTAAAATTTGTAAATCCGCAACAGCTTCTTTATCTCCTAAAAGATCTACTAATCTTTCACAAAGCTCAAAAATTTCTAATTCTTTATCGCTCATTGCGAATTCTTTGGGTCTTTTGGTGTGCGATTATCAACAAGATAATCCAAAGAAAAAATATTTTTAGCTTCTTTAGAGTGAGGTTTATCTGTTATAATTACACTAATTTTGTAATCACTTTGAGGCAAATTTGGTTGCACAAGTGCCATTAAATCTATAATGTATTTATTAGGATTTAGAAGTTCTTTTTTTAGAAGTCTTTCCATTTCATTAAAGGCATTTAAAAAAGCGATTTTCCATTGTAGTGCAGTTTTTCCTGTAAAGCCCATTGTTAAAAGTGAGAAGCCATCTCTGGTTAGATTATACATAGGCATTTTTCTATTAACTATCTTTCCATTCTTAGGGTTCGTTGTTTGCGAGGTTCTTACGACCTGCCGAAAATTGAGCATTTCGTTAGAAGCCCCTATTTCTCGTAAATCGCTTAAAATGCGTTCAATGCTTACTAGTATATGTTTATGTTGCTTTCCAAAAACCCTAGCTACATCTAAACTTGTGCAAAAAGTTTGATTATCTTGAGTGCTAAATTGCACTTCTTGTTTATTAATAACCACATTCATCGTTTCAACTCCTTTATATTGATTTGAGTTTAAGTTTTGTTTTTGGCGTTAAATGCTTTAAGTTTTGATTTAAAATCCTTTGCAGATTTGTCTTGCTGTGGTATAATTTCATCAGCAGGATTGTGAAAATTGCGGTCGTTAAACTCTCGGCGAAGCTGACCCCGTTCGTCCCTTCCTGTCTTTGAATGTGCTGTTAATAATCTATGCCCATTTCCATAATCTCTTTCGCCATAGTTTAAAATGCTTCCATCATTTGCCTTTACTCTCCAGCTATATCCTTGATACCTTTCATCATACTCTGCCTTCACGCCCTTAGCCACCTTAGGAAAAGAAAGCATTTCTTTAGTTGTTACCATACCTCTTAAATTTGGATTATCAAGGTGCTTAGTGATTTCTTTCTCCATAAAATCTTTATCAACCTTAATGTCCCCTAGCTCACTTTTAACCATAGTATGCGTTTTATCCTCTTTTAGCACCTTATACATGCTAGAGCTTTCTTTTTTGCTTTGTCTATCCCAAGCGAGGTCTTTAAGATTAAGTAATCTTTGCTTAATCGCACCAAGAGTTTTTTCAAGCTCTTTGACTTCATTTTCTAAGGCTAAAATCTCTTGTCTTAGTTTTTTATCTCTCATTTATAACCCCTATGAATTCCTATAAAATTCTTTAAGCTCTGCCACTTTCTCATCAAGGCTTTTATGATTTTGTGCAAATATTTTTTCTATGGTGTCTATATGAGCTGTTCCTGTGGAGAGAATTTTTAAATTCTCATTGCCTAAAGAGCTTAAATCCAAAGTGCAAATAACTTTTTCATCTTGTCTTTTGATTAAAAATTGTCTTTTTGAGGGTTTAAACCCTTTAATAATCATATACTCATCATAGCTTAAGCCTATTCCTTTTACATATTCTTCTTCTTTAGCTTTTGGATTAGGTAAAAATACCATTGTTGCGGATTGTTCTATAAGTGTTGTTGCGTTTTTAAGTTTTAAAAAGTCTTCCACGCTTTGCGTTGCTAATCTTAGAAAGCCATTTTGTTTTCTAATGGTTTTAAATTTATTTTTAACTTCTTCTTGCACGATGTCATTTTCAAGCCACTTCCAAGCCTCATCTATATCAATACAAAGTCTTCTACCATCTGCTAAACTCATCACACGCCAAAGAATGTAATAACTAAGTATCCCTGATACATCTTTATCATCAAGGAATTCTGTGCCATCAATGCCAAATAGATTAATTTCATCAGGGAAGTCTAAATTGTCAAATTCATTATCAAATACCCAGCCAAATTGTTTGCCTTTTTTAAAAAGTGCTAATCTTGATTTTAGAGAATTGTCATCATCTACATTTTCTGTTAAATTTTCAAGTAGCAAAGAGATAGGATATTTTCTCTCCTCCTTTTCAAAGCCTTTCATAAGAGAATTGACTGCATTATTAAGCATTTCCTCTTCTCTAGTTGTAAGGATTTCATTATTTCTAGTAACTAAAAGCTTCATTAGGGTTTGGAGTTGTCTTATATTTTCTTGTGTGCTTTCAACCATAAAAGGATTAAATCCTGTGGGCTTGCCATTTTCAATGCTAATATATCTACCACCTGCACATAAAATATTGCCTAAAGCCCCTTTGTCTTTATCTAAGTAAATGGCTGTAAATTTTCTATTTTCTTGTGGTATATCATCAGGGAAAGTGTCTTTATTTGCATATTTAAGCATTTGATTGACGATAAAATTCATAAACACGGTTTTACCACCGCCACTTTGACCTAATATTAAGGTATTTGCTAAAAATAGCTCTCCAAAATCATTTTTATTAACTCCAGAGTTTTGATGAAAGTTAAAATAATAAGGCTGTTTATTAGGAGTTTTGAGTATGCTTACAGCATCACCCCAGCAATTTTTATCTCTTTTCCCCATAGAAAAATTATGTAAAGCTATTAATGAGGAATAATTAAGCGATGAAATAAGATTAATTCTTGGGCGTATGGCAAAATTTGATGGTAGTTGCGAAAAGAAAGTTGCACTTAGGGCAATGTTTGCTAGTGTTACTGCAAATCCTAATTCATTCATCTTTGTAATGACTCGATTTGCATTATCTTTACACTCTTTTAAGCTATCTCCATAAACAAGAATTGAAAAATGGTATTTTCCAAAAGAAATCTCCCCATTTGTGAGCTGGTCTAAAGCTTCATCAATTTGCTCTACTTGTGAAAATCCATCATCTTCAGTTGCTATGAGCTGCTTTTTTTGTCTAGATATTGCGGATTTTGCGTCTATTCTAGGAATAGGTGAAAAGCTTTGAGTGATGATATATTCAATATCTAAATACATCAAAATATCTAAAATACCCGAAAAGGTTTCATTTGTGTAATCTTTAATTTCAATACATCTAGCAAATCTTTTTACACCATCATTGCTATTAATTTGAATAGTTTCGTGTCCAAATTGTATGTTTTGTAAATTGCCATTTAAATATTGATGTATAGGAGCTTTTAAGACTCTTACGGGATTAATTTTTCCACCGAGTAGATAGTTGTAAAACTCTAATTGTTTTGAGTAAGTTTTATCATCTTTTAAATATGTTTTTAATCGTTTTGGATTAAAATCTTTGATATTTGCTTCCAATCTATCGGTAAATTCGCTAAATTTAATTAAAAATAAGCTAATTGCCTTTCTTTTGCTTTCAAAAGAGCTTTTTAGAAATGTTGTTTTTTCAATTTTTACCTTTAAGGGATTAAAGATTAAGGTTGCAATAAATATTGTTCTAACTATAAAAACTAAAAATAACTTATTTATTTTATTTTATATATAAAATAATACGAAAATTAATTTTTAACTTAAGAAAATTATAAAAATTTTTATTATAAAATAATACCACCGAATTATTTCTTTTTATTTTTCATTAAGATAAGCCCACCTAAAACAATGCTCACTATCCCCAAAAAGACCATAGCACTAGGTAGGGCATCTCCTAAAAGCATACCGATGATAATGGAAAAAACGACATCTAAATAACTCACTCCAGCTACGATTCCCGCTTGCTTTGCTATGCCGTAACTTTTTGTAATGTGTATTTGATAAATTGTGCCTAAAATTCCCATAGCTAAAATAAAAATCCAAGCTTTAAAAGAGGGCATCACAAAAGGAGCGATGATAAAATCAAGCTTTTCATTGACATAAAATTCGCCCACAAGCATAGAAATTAAGGGCATTAATGTGCCTACAAAGATAAAAGAAAAAGCGATTTGCTCTGTTGCGTAGTAGTTTCTTAATTCTCTCACGCTTGTAAGCGCTAAAGCTGCTAAAAAGCCACTTAAAACGCCAAGTAAGGAATTTTTTAAATCAAAGCCAGAGTGTAAATCCTCGTGCGTGAAAGGTTGAGCGATAAAAAGCACTCCTAAAAAGGCGATGAAAATTCCAAACCACCCTTTAAGTCCTATATTTTCTTTGAAAATAACAAAAGCGATTAAAGTGATGAAAATGGGAGAGGTTTTTTGAAAGGCAAAAGCCCCTCCAAGCGTGATATTCGAGACATTGTAGAAAAAAAGATATAAAGAAAGTGCGCCAACAACTCCTCTAAAAATCAAAAGCCAAAGTTTGCCCCCCTCTTTATGTGTTTTCAATCTTCTCAGCATATAAAGCATAAAAATCACGCCGATGACATTACGAAAAAACATAATCTCTATGGAGCTTAATTCTTCGCTTAGGATTTTTGCACAAGCACTCATCAAAGCAAACTCCAAACAAGCTAAAATCATAAAATAAACGCCTAAATTACGCTTAATCACCCTTAGCATAACTTTCCTTATAGTGAAATCTTGCTATTTTAGTCTTTTTTGCTTAATTTTAAGGCAAATTTTATATAATTCATTTTAAAAAAGTTGGGAAAATGCAAAGTATCATACTTATAGGTAAGCCAAATGTTGGCAAATCAAGCCTTTTTAATCGTATGGCAAGGCAAAGAATTGCCATCACAAGTGAAATTTCAGGCACGACAAGAGATACAAATAAAATAAAAGTTAATATCAATGGTAGGGAAGCCTTATTGATTGATAGTGGCGGACTTGATGAAAGCAATGAGCTATTTAAAAATGTCAAGCAAAATTCCCTCAATGCTGCTAAAAATGCCGATATTATTCTTTATCTAGTCGATGGGAAAAATTTACCTGATGAAGAGGATAGGAAATTTTTTTATACCTTAAAAAAACTTCAAAAGCCTATGGCACTTATTATCAACAAGGTTGATAATAAAAAGGACGAGGAGAGGGCGTATGAGTTTGCAAATTTTGGTGTAAAAGAGCTTTTTAACCTTTCTGTAACGCATAATATAGGGCTTGATGAGCTTTATGCTTGGCTTGAGAAATTCTTACATACGAGCGTTTTAAAAAATGATGAAGAAGAGCAAAGTTTAGAGGAATTTTTAGAGAATTACGACGAAGAGAAGGAAATTAAATTTAAAGAAATTGATGAAAATCACATTAAAATCGGCATAGTTGGGCGTGTAAATGTTGGCAAATCAAGCCTTTTAAATGCCCTTGTGAAAGAGCAACGAAGTGTCGTAAGTAGCATAGCTGGCACGACCATAGACCCTGTAAATGAAAGTGTGATGTATAAGGATAAAATGCTAGAATTTATCGATACAGCAGGCATTAGAAAGAGGGGGAAAATTCAAGGAATTGAAAGATTTGCACTAAATCGCACGGAAAAAATGCTTCAAAACTCGCAAATTGCTCTTTTAGTTTTGGACGCAAATGAGGGCTTTAATGAGCTTGATGAGCGTATTGCAGGACTAATTAGTAAGCATTATTTAGGCGTGATTATCGTGCTAAATAAGTGGGATAAAACAAATTATGAATTTGATAAAGTAGTAAAAGAATTAAGGCTTGATCGCTTTAAATTCCTCGCTCACGCACCTATTATTAGCGTGTCGGCTTTAAGTGGGAAGAGGGTGCATATTGTAATGGATAAAATTTTAGAGGTTTTTGCTAATTTTACGCAAAAAATTCCTACCGCAAAGCTTAATGATTTGGTTAATAAAGCAACTAAAGCTCATCCTCTGCCACACGATTATGGGAAATTAGTCAAAATTTATTATGCTGTGCAATATGACTTAGCACCGCCTAAAATCGCTTTAATTATGAACCGACCTAAGGCTTTACATTTTAGCTATAAACGCTATTTGCAAAATCAAATCAGGAAGGAATTTGATTTTGAAGGAGTGCCGTTAATCCTCGCTTCGCGTAAAAAAGGAGAAAAGGATTGATAGTTGCTATATCCTTACAAATGATGAGGTGGAAACAAGTGATAAAATTAAATTATTTTCAAATTTTATTGAAGATTTGAAAAAATTAATTAAATCACACTAGATTAAAATGGTAAATTTAGCGTGGAAAAAGTAGATAATATTCTTTTCATCGGTTTTATGGGCTGTGGAAAAAGCACTTTAGCTAGGGCTTTTGCAAGAGAAAGTGGGCGTGTGTTTATGGATAGTGATGCCTTGATTGAAATGCAATTTCATTTAAGCGTGAGTGAAATTTTTGCCAAATTTGGCGAGGAGTTTTTTCGTAAAGAGGAGCAAAAAATGGCGGATTTTCTTACCCATACAAAGGGCATTTCTCTAGCCACAGGCGGGGGTTTTGTTAATGTAAAAAATTTAAATAAAATAGGCTTTTGCGTGTATTTAAGAGCGGGTTTTGATTTTTTAAAAGAGCGTTTGAGCGAGAAAGAAAAGGCAAAACGACCGCTTTTTTTGGACGAGGAAAAAGCGAGAAGATTATATCACGCAAGACTTGCTTTGTATGAGGAAAAGGCGGATTTGATTTTGGAGACTGAAAATCAAAATTTAGAAAGCTTGATAAAAGAATTAAAAAAGAGGATAAAATGAGAGTTTTAACAGGACTTCAGCCAAGTGGAGATTTACATATTGGGAATTTTTTTGGTGCGATTAAGCCTATGATAGAGGCACAAGAAACAAGTGAGATGTTTATTTTTATCGCAAATTATCACGCGATGACTTCGAGTCAAAAGGGCGAAATTTTAAAGCAAAATGCTTTAAAAGCAGCGGCAGCCTTTTTAAGCCTTGGCGTTAAACCCGAAAAAAGCATTTTTTGGCTACAAAGTGATGTAAAAGAAGTGCTTGAGCTTTATTGGATCTTATCGCAGTTTTGTCCTATGGGTTTGCTTGAAAGAGCGCATAGCTATAAGGATAAGGTCGCTAAGGGGTTGCCTTCTTCACACGGACTTTTTTCTTATCCTGTCTTAATGGCGGCGGATATTTTACTTTTTGACACGCAAGTCGTGCCTGTGGGAAAGGATCAAATTCAACATGTTGAAATTGCAAGAGACATTGCGTTAAAGGTTAATAATGAGTGGGGAGAAATTTTTACCCTGCCTGAAGCTAGGGTGAGTGAAAATGTTGCCGTGGTGCCCGGCACTGACGGAGCTAAGATGAGTAAATCTTATCAAAATACTATCGATATTTTTGCCGGCGAAAAGCTAAGAAAAAAACAAATTTCTTCTATTGTAACAGATAGCACACCTTTAGAAGAGCCTAAAAACTGGCAAGATTGCAATATTTTTAAAATCGCAAAGCTTTTTTTAGATGAGATGAAACAAGAGGAGTTGAAAAGAAGGTATGAAAGAGGTGGCGAGGGTTATGGACATTTTAAAGCGTATTTAAATGAACTTGTAGGAGCGTATTTTAAAGAAGCACAGGAAAATTATGAAAATTATTTAAAAGAGCCTAAAAAGCTTGAAGAAATTTTAGAATTTGGAGCAAGTAAAGCGAGAAAAATCGCACAAAATAAAATGCAAAAAATTTATGATAAAATAGGCTTATAATTAACTTAACTAAGCTATGATTAAGAAATTTTTATAAAAGAGGGTTAATGCTAGATTTAAAAAAATTACAAAATGACTTTGATGGCGTGGCGGCAAAACTTAAAAATAAAAAGCTTGATGAGGCTTTGCTTAAGGATTTGAGTGAAATATTTACACTTTTAAAAAAAGAAAAAACGCTTTTAGAGGAACTTCAAGCCTTTCAAAATAAATTTAGTAAAGAACTAGCAAATGCCGAAAATAAAGAAGAATTAAAGCAAAAATTAAGTGAAAATAAAACAAAAATCTCCACACAAAATCAAAAGGTCAAAGAGCTTGAAGAAAGGCTTGAAAGCTTAGCCTTTAAGATACCAAATATCCCCGATGATGATGTGGTAGTGGGCGAAGATGAGGACGCAAATTTAGAGCTTAAAAGGGTGCTTACTCCACCTTCATTTGATTTTGAGCCAAGGGAGCATTTTGAGCTTGGTGAGAAGCTTGAGTGGCTTGATTTTGTGCGGGGGGTTAAAATCGCACAAAGTCGTTTTTGTGTGCTTAAAGAGGAAGGAGCTTTACTAAATCGTGCTTTGATAAATTATATGATAGATTTCAACAGATCGCGAGGTTTTAAGCTTGTCAATGTGCCATTTTTGGTAAATGAAAATGCGATGTTTGGCACAGGACAGCTGCCGAAATTTAAGGACGATATGTATAAGATTGAGGAGGAGGATTTATATCTCATCTCAACTTCAGAAATTGCCTTAACAAATCTTTTTAACGATGAAATTTTAAGTGCGGAGAATTTACCACTTAAAATGACGGCTTATAGTGCGTGCTTTAGAAAAGAAGCGGGGAGTGCAGGGCGTGATACAAGAGGCATTATAAGGCAACATCAATTTGAAAAAGTCGAACTTGTCAGCATCACAAGTCCTAAGCAAAGCCAAAGTGTGTTTAATGAAATGTGTGAGTGTGCGAGTGATTTACTTAGCTCACTTGGTTTGGCACATAGGTGGGTGATGCTTTGCACGGGGGATTTGGGTTTTAGTGCGGCTAAAACGATAGATTTAGAAGTATGGTTGCCGGGACAAAACAAATATAGAGAAATTTCTTCCATATCAAATTGTCGTGATTTTCAAGCAAGAAGAGCGAAAATTCGTTATAAAAATGAACAGGGTAAAAATGAGCTTGTCCATACACTTAATGGCTCTTCTTTGGCTGTGGGGAGGACTTTAGTAGCGATTATGGAAAATTATCAAGATAAAGATGGCAAAATAGCTATACCAGATGTGTTAAGAAAATATTTTTGAGAAGTTAAATGGCTGAAGAAGTAATCCTTGAAAAACCCGAAGAAAAAAGACTTGATGAAAGCTTAGATGGCTTTAGAGGTGAAGAGGGGGCGGCACCTGAGGGGGAAGAATTAGCCGCTTTACCAGAAGAACTTCCTAGTGAAAGTAGCACAGGCTTTAGTTTTACAAGAGAGGGAGCTAAAGAGGAGGAAAGCACTTTTTTCGAAGAAGTCGATGAGCAAAAAACGCAAGAGTGGTATAAAGATAAGAAATTTATGTCTCTTGTGGGACTTTCTTTGGCTATTATATCTGTTCTTATTTTCACGCTTTTTTATCTCACTTTTAGCGAGGGCAATATTAAAGCAGACTTTTTTGCCGACAAAGAAGAGTCGCACCCTATAACGCCTCTTGATGAGTCTTATGATTATAGCGATATGGCTAAGATTGATGGAATGATACAAAAGGCAAATGCACTTTATCTTAGAGGTGAGATTGAGCAAGCCTTAGAAGTTTATGCGCAAGTGGCTGTTTATAATGAAGCACTTTCTAATTATAATTTGGGCGTTTCGCAGATGAATGAGGGCGATTTTAAAACCGCACTTGAAAGTTTTAAAAGAGCCATTTCTAATGGAGAAAATCAAAGCGTTTCGGCTATTAATGCTGCTGTTTGTGCCTTAAAACTCAATGATGAAGAAAAATTTCGCTACTACATAAGCTTGGCTGAAATTTATTTGCCAAAAGAGGGTAAATCTAAGCTTTATGAATATTATCTTAGCTTGATTAATTATTATAAGGGCTATTATCCAGAAGCTTTGCAAATGCTTCAAAAAACAAAAATAGAACCTTATACTGATACGGCAAAATATCTTTCAGCTAAAATTTATGCCAAAATGGACCTTGATAAAAAGGCAATTAATGAACTTACAACGCAAGGAAGTTTTGAGTCAAGTCTCTCTTTAGGGCTATTGTATGCAAGAGTAGGTGAGTATGATAGGGCTAGAAGAGCTTTAGAAACAGCTATGAAGATAGAAAGAGATTTTAACGCTAGTTTAGCAACTCTTACGCTTGTGGATTTAAAAACAGGTCGTTTTCAAGATATGTTAGCACGGCTCGATAATGCTTATAAAGACGAGGCGGAAAAATACAAAATTTTAGGGCGTTACAAGATTAAAACTATACTTTCAAAAGAGCTTTTTGATATTAATTTGGCACAGGAAAATTTTTCAAAAGATTTACTTAAAAATTCTAAAGATCAGTTTGATTTACTTTTTTATTTTGCACCCTATCAGGTTTTTGACAGCAAACAAGCGGCTTTTTATATTAAAAAAGCAAATATTACAGGCTTTGTCGATGATAATTTTAATACGGGCAGTTATTTGAATGCAAGCCGTGCGCTTTCTTCGACAAATGTTAAAATTGCTAGCATTATTAATCACGCTTTAAATCAACGCTTAAGGCAGGCAAATGCCGAATTTAAAGCCTTGCTTGATGTTTATCCAGAACATAGTATTTTACATTATAATCTAGCACTTACCTACGCTCAATTGCAAAATTATGAACTTGCCTATAAGCATTTTGCAAGCTCTTATCATCTTAATCCTAAGAACTATCAAGCAGGTGCTTTTGCGATGCTAAGTGCAAAGCTTAGTGGAGTGAATACAAACAAATTCTATAATGAAATTCTAGAAAATATAAGTGTAGATGCTGAATTTAAAGCCACTATGGCAAAAAGTATGCTTTTTTTAGCAAATGCAGACTTTATTTCTATGCTACCTTTTTTAGATGAGCTTAAGCAAGAAACGCCCCTTAGTCTCATTTTTGAAGCCATTATCGCTAAAAATAATGGCTTAAATCAGCAAGTAGGCGTTAAAATCGCTAAACTAAAAACTCTTTTACCAAATGATATTATAAGTAATATTTTGTATTTTAATTCTCTTAATGAAAATGCCAATATCAAAGAATACGCTCAAAACGCACAAATTCATTTTAAAAATTTGGGTTTTGATTATAGGGCGGTGTTTGGCGGAGCAGACATTGCTAGGGAGTATTATGTTTCTTTGATGCACATTGCAGGGATTTTAAATTTAGAAAGGCAAAAATTTAAAGAATATCTTAATACAAACGCTGGACAAAATGAAGGAGCGATTCAAACTTTAGCCTATTTGGATATTTTTGCAGGGCAGTTTGAGGAAGCTTATGCACTTTATAATGTTTTGATTGACGAGTATGGAGTTAAAGATTCTCACACGCTTTTTTTAGCCGCTGTTGCTGCCACAGGAGCGAATAATCCAAACTCCGCCATAGCTCTTTTACAACTTGCAAAATTAAATGATAATGGTAATAAAGAAAGTAAAGCTGCTTTAGGCTTTTTATACCACGAAGTGCAAAATTATGAGCCCGCACTTTTGCAGTATAAAACCCTGCCAAATGACTTTAAAAGTAAGTTTTTTACCTTTGATTTAAGAAGAGAGTAAAGAAAGTTCTTGAATGATAAATTGAGGCGTTACAAGTCCTCTAAATTCATTTTTAGAAATGCTACCTACCACATCAATAGTCTCTTCTAAATTTGGCTCTTTGTCGAAATTGAAAAAAAGTGCTTCTATGGTTTTATTATCTTTGACTAAGATGAGTTTTAAATGCTTTTTTTCTTTACCGAGTAATTTTTTATTTTTGACTTTTAAATTTTTTAGCACGAAATAAGGACGAGGATTTTTATACCCAAAAGGCTCAAAACTCTCTAAAATTTCAAGCATTTCAAAATCAATCTCACTAGGCTCTAGCACTCCTAGAGTTTCTTCTGTATCTAAAAATTCTTCTTTATTAATTAAAGTGCTTTCTTTTTGAATTAGGTTTTTAAAATTTTCATAATCTTTAAGTTCCAAGCTAAGTCCCGCCGCTCCTTTATGACCGCCGTAGTTTTTAAGATAGGGATTTGCTTTAGAAATTAGACTTAAGATATCTATCTTGCCGACACTTCTAGCACTCCCTTTAAGCTTATTGGCATTGATAGAAAAGACAAAAGAGGGTTTTTTAAAATGCTTTGCCAAACGGCTTGCCACTATGCCAAGCACCCCTTCGTGCCACTCTTCTCCTCCCACAATGATACAAGATTGCTTTTCATCAATTTGCTTTAAACTCTCTTCAAAAAGCTGTTTTTCCTCATCTTTACGGCTTTCATTAAAGCTAATGATTTGTTCTAAATAATCCATTGCTTTATTAAAATCTTTAGTGTGTAAAAATTTATAAGAAACGCTCGCATCGTCCATTCTCCCTGCACTATTAATTAAAGGGGCGATTAAAAAGCCTATATTATCAATGGCAAATTTATCTTTTTGATAATAGTGCTTCATTGCTCTAAAAGCCGCTCTTTTGGATTTATTAATGCACTCTATCCCTCTTCTTACACAAGCCCTATTTAAGTCCCTAAGCTCCATCATATCAGCCACAATGGCTATGGCTAAAAGCTCTAAAAACTTACACATATCGTATTTTAATCTACACACTTCTTTCAAAGCTGCGATTAGGTACCAAGCTACCTGTGCTCCGCAAATTTCGATATTGGGAAAATTACATTCTTTTTGTTTAGGATTGATGATAGCGTAAGCTTGCGGCAGGGTTTGTAAGGGTGTGTGATGGTCTGTAATGATAAGGTCAATGCCCCTTTCTTTGCAAAGTTTTGCAGCCTCAAGTGCGGCTATGCCATTATCTACCGTGATGATGACTTTAATATTTTCAAGTTCATTGATAATCTCTTCATTAAGTCCATATCCGTCTTTAAAGCGATTAGGAATTTTCACACTATAATCAAAACCTATATCATCAAAAAATTCGCTTAAAATCACACAAGAAATGATTCCATCGACATCATAATCGCCCACAATGGCGACTTTTTCATTTCTTTCAATGGCTTCTTTAATGCGATTTGCCGCTTTATAAATATCTTTTAAGCAGCTAGGTAATGGTAGTTCGCAAAGCTTTTTATGTAGATCATTTTCAAAGCGTGAAGCTAAAATTTGTTTGAGTTCTTTTTTAGTTATGGTGTGCATTTGCTGCCTTGATAAAATTTAAAATGACAGGATTAACTCTTTCTAGTCTTGAAGTAAATTCAGGGTGAAACTGCACGGCTAAAAAGAAATCGTGTGTTTTAAGCTCCACTGCTTCGATTAAGCCATCACTCTCCCCACTCACTACCAAGCCCTTATTTTCGTAATTTTTACGGAATTTTGGGTTTGCTTCAAAACGATGACGATGGCGTTCTTTGATATTTTTTGTATTGTAAATTTTACTTAAAAGAGTGTTTTCTTTGATTTGACAAGGATAAGCACCCAGTCTCATCGTGCCTCCAAGCGGAGTTTTAGCCGTGCGAATTTGCTTTTTGCCACTATTATCGATAAATTCATCGATGAGATAAACGACAGGATTTTTACAATTTGGCTCAAATTCGCTCGAATTTGCATCTTTAATTTTTAAAACATTTCTTGCAAACTCCACCAAAACAAGCTGCATTCCTAAACAAATCCCTAAAAATGGGATTTTATACTCTCTTGCGTAAGTAATGGCTTTAATTTTGCCCTCCACTCCACGCACACCAAAGCCCCCAGCGACTAAAATTCCACTCACTTCCTTAAAGCTTTCATTTGGGTCTAAATTTTCTAGTTTTTCACTATCAATCCAACGAATTTCAACCCTAGTATCAAGTGCCGCACCAGCGTGGATAAGGGCTTCTGTAAGGCTTTTATAACTTTCTTTTAAATCGACATATTTTCCCACAAAAGCGATTTTAACTTCATTACTTGGAGCAATTACTCTTTTGACTAAGCTATCCCAATTTTCCATATTTGGTTTTAAATTTTTAAGGCTTAAAGCTTCACAAATAGGTGTTAAAATATCCTGCTTTAAAAAATTAAGCGGAATTTGATAAATGCTAGCCGCATCGATACTTTCTATGACGCAATTTTTCTGCACTCCGCAAGAAATAGCGATTTTATCTTTCAAATCCCTATCAAGAGGCTTTTCGCTCCTGCAAATAATCATATCAGGACTTATTCCTATGCGTCTTAGCTCTCCTACGCTGTGCTGGGTTGGCTTGGTTTTAAGCTCTCCTGCGGCTTTGATGAAAGGCACTAGGGTTAGGTGGATATTCATCGCATTATTTTTACCTACTTCAAGCTTTAGGGCGCGTATAGCTTCTAAAAAGGGCAAACCCTCGATGTCGCCGACAGTGCCGCCTATTTCTACGATTAAAATGTCCTTGTTTTCACCCGCTTTAATAATACGCTCTTTAATCTCCCCTACAATGTGCGGAATCACTTGTATGGTTTTACCTAGATACTCGCCCCTTCTTTCTTTCTCTATCACGCTTTGATAAACCTTACCTGTGGTAAAATTATTGTTTTGGCTTAAATTTTCATCTAAAAATCTTTCATAATGCCCTAAGTCCAAATCCGTCTCTGCTCCATCTTCAGTTACAAACACTTCGCCATGTTCAAAAGGACTCATCGTTCCCGGATCGACATTGATATAAGGGTCGGCTTTTAAAATGCTGACTTTAAGTTTTGAGTTTTTAAGCAAGGTTGCAATGGAAGCGGCGGCTATGCCCTTACCAAGAGAGCTTAAAACCCCACCCGTTACAAAAATATATTTAGTTTCTTTCATTGTATTTGCCTTATTTTTAGTGTAATTATAACGAGAAAAAACTTTTTGTTTTATTATTTAAAGTAAAATTTCAAGTCAAATAAGCCTATTTAATAAGGAAAATTATGGATTTTAATGCCAAACAAAGGTCAATTTTTGAAGCAAATTTAAATGCTATCGAAGATGAAGTTTTAAAAAAAGAATTAAAAGAAATTCGGGCTAAAGATTATCAATTTTCACAAGGAAGCGATCCCTTAGATATCAATGCAAACGGGGGGGGGGGGGGTAAGCTTTATCAAAATCCTTTAAGTGAAATTCAAAGTAAAGCTACTTTTTATCAGCAAAACTTCGCCCTTTATCCTGTGTTATTTTTTTATGGCATAGGGAATGGAGTTTTACTTAAAATTCTTTTTCAAAATCCTACGCATAAACTTATCATTGTTTTTGAAAGAGAGCTTGAAATTTTATGGCACATCTTACATTTTTTAGATTTTTCTAAAGAATTGACATCAAAAAGGCTTTGTTTTTTCGACACTAAAAAACTTGACAATGACCAATTTAATGAAATTTGCGAGAGATTAAATATTTTTGCGAGGATTTATCATTTGGAATTTATGAGTGCTTTTTATACAAATTTTAAAGAAGATTTTGCAAGGGTTGATGAGGCTATGCGTGAATTTTTTGACAAAAGCACCTTGCGTTATGGAAATGACATTAACGACTGCTTAATGGGACTTGAAAATTTCGTTCATAATCTTCCTAAAATGCTAACAAATCCAAGCCTTAAAACACTCAAAAAAGCTTATAAAAAATGCTATCAAAACGCCATCATAGTCAGCACAGGACCAAGCCTTTCAAAACAACTACCCCTTTTAAAACAATATGCCTCTAAAGCTGTGATTTTCGCAGCCGATAGTGCTTATCCTATCTTGGCTAAACACGGCATTAAGCCTGATTTTGTCTTTATGGTCGAACGCACAGATTTTACGGCAGAATTTTTTAATAATGATTTTAAAGAATTTGACGCAGGGGTGCTTTTCATTTTAGCAGCTGTGGTGCATCCTAGAGCTTTGGAGCTTTTAGAAAAAAATCACCGCCCCTATATCATTGTGCCGCGTAATTATGACTTTGCTTATTATTGTGATTTTAAGGAGTATGGTTATGCTACGGATAGCGTAAGCGTAGCACATATGGCTTTTGAGTTAGCTAAGGATTTGGAATTTGAAAATATCATCTTCATAGGGCAGGATTTAGCCTTTGATGAGGAGGGAAATTCGCATCCTAAAGATTATCTTCATAAGGCAGATTATGAAAGCGGAACTAAGGCTATTCAAACTTTAGCTTATGGAGGTAAGGGTTTGGTTAAAACGCACGAATTTTGGCTTATTTTCAAACATATGTTGGAGCTTTTAATCATTGAGGCTTCAAAAAAGGGGATAAAAATTTATAATGCTACTGAAGGAGGTGCGAGGATACAAGGTGCTATTGAAAAGCCCTTTAAGCAGTGCTGTGAAGAGTTTTTGAGTAAGGAGCTTTCAAAACCCTTACCGCCCTTACAAAATGCAAGTTGCAACAAGCAAGATGAGTGGCTTTTAAAAGCTTTTGCTAAGGTTTTAAAAGCGGTTAAAAAATGCGAAGCGGTCGAAAAAGATCTTGAGTATCTTTTTGCAAATTTAAATTATGAAAATTTGGATAATGAAGCTTTGCGTAATTTAAGCTTTGAGCTTGATAATTTGAAAGAAAAATTGCTAAATTCTAGACCTTTGCTTGAGGTTTTGCGTCCTAGTTTGCATAGTTTTGAACTTAAATTTATGCAAATTTTTGTCATAAAGCCTCAAAATGAAGAGCAAAAAAGAGAAAAAATTTTAGCACTTATTAGGCTTTATTTATGGTGGCTTGATATTTCTTTAAATTCGATTAAAAAAGAAAAAATGACCTTACAAAATCATATCAAGCCCTTAAAACTTGAATTAAAAAAGAGAAATTTTTTAGAAAAAATTACAAAATGGCAAGAAAAAGCGGCTAAAATTTGAAAAAATTGAAGGAAAATTATGCGAGTTACTTTACTTTTTCATACCCCTCTTAGCGTTTGTTCTCACGCTACACGCACTTGTTGGCAGAGTTTTGAAAAGGGCGATTGTGGTGGAGAAAAGGATAAAGAATTAATTGATAGGGTGGGGAATAAATTTAAGCACGCCTCCACTTTGGAACATTTAAATTATAATTTTTATATTCAAGAAATTTCAAGGGCTTGTTTGCAAGAATTAGCAAGGCATCGGCATGCAAGTTTTAGCGTCAAAAGCACTCGCTATACGCTTAAAGAGCTTAGAAGTGAAGCTGAATTTAAAGAAAATGATTTTGAAAACGCGGGGCGTTATTTGGTCTTTTGCGGTAATGAGGCAGTGGATAATGCTAGCATTAAGGCACTTGAGAATTTAAGAGAGATTTTACAAACAAGCATTAGTTTGGATTTGGCTAAATACTGCCTCCCTGAAAGCTATAAAACAGAACTTACCTTTAGCATTAATGCTAGAAGTTTGCAAAATTTCTTATCCTTACGAAGCTCAAAGTCGGCTTTATGGGAGATAAGAGCTTTGGCTAGGGCTATGTTTGAAGCCTTGCCTGATGAGCATCGCTTTATTTTTGAGCATTGTATGCAAGATAAATCGTAGTATTTTTATCCTATTTTAATCAAAAAGCCGTTATCATCACCACATTATTTCTTGTAAGGACTTTTGATGAATAGGGAATTTTTTACACATTTTTTAATGCTTTCAAGTTGGCAAATTTTTGCTATTTTTGCTTTTTTAGGCTTGATGTTTTTTAGCATTAAAAAATTAAGAGATAAGAAATTTAGTTTTTCTTTTAGAATGATTTTTGCTTTAATTGTTGGACTTATTTTGGGATTTTTCTTGCAGTTTTTAGCAAATTTTCCAAATGAGGCAGAAGCTAAAGCTATTGTCTGGTTTGGTGAGGCAAAACACTGGCTAGGCTTTTTTGGAGCTGTTTTTGTAGCCTTTATCAAAATGCTTGTGATCCCCCTTGTTTTTGCCTGTATTGTGAAAGTGATTGTGGAGATTGATAAGGATATTAAAATTTCTTCTTTGCTTGGAGTTAGCCTGTTTTGGATACTTTTTAGCACAACTTTAGCGGCGATTTTAGGACTTAGTTTGGCTGTGATGTTTGATTTGGGTTCAAATTTAACTATGCAAGAAAGCTCAAGGCAAATTAGAGAAATTTCAAGTTTTACAAGTATTTTACTTAATCTTATCCCAAGTAATATCATTAACGCTATGAGCCGTGAAAATATTATTGCCATAGTTATTTTTGCTTTTTTGGTGGGAATTTGTGCAAAAAATATCAGTAAAAAGGAAGAATACGAAAAGCCTTTTGAAAGCTTTAAGAATCTTGCCATAAGCTTTTATGGCTTAATGATGCAAATGACAACTATGGTCATTCGCTTTATGCCTTATGCGGTGGTTTGTATGATGGCAAATGTGATTTTAAGCAATGGCTTTGAGGCGATGAAAACAGCTGGACTTTTTATAGCGTTGAGTTTTTTGGCGATGTTTTTGATGTTTGGCATTCACTTTCTTATTTTGCTTTCTCAAGGGCTCAATCCTCTCATTTATGCTAAAAAAGCTTTTAGCGTGTGGGTTTTTGCCTTTTCTTCGCGTTCAAGCCTAGCGACTTTGCCTTTAACTATTTCTACCTTGCAAAATAAGCTTGGTGTCTCTTCGGCGGTGGCAAATTTTGTTGCAAGTATCGGTGCGACTATGGGGCTTAATGGCTGTGCTGGGTATTTTCCTGCGATGTCGGCTGTTTTGGTGGCGAGTTTGCTTGGTGTGGAGGTGGATTTTAGTTTTGCCTTAATGGTCGTTTTGGTGGCACTTTTGGGGTCTTTAGGCATAGCCGGAGTTCCTGGGAGTGGGACTATGGCAGCTTCAATTATGTTAGCAGGTATAGGCTTTGGGGATAATTTTGTGCTTTTGGGTCTTGTTTTGGCAATCGATCCTATAGTCGATATGGCAAGAACGGCTAGTAATGTTTCAGGAGCGATGACTTCAGCACTTTGCACGGCTAAAAATTTAAATGCCATTGATAAAGAGCTTTATCTTAAGTCTTAAATTTATTTTGAAAACGCACGGCTTTAGCAAATTGTGCTAGAGCCCTTTTTTCTTTTCTTTCTAGTTTATAGTAAATCACTTTTTCTAAATAAAATAAAATATCTTTTTTATCTATTTCTCTCGTTTTGGCGTAGTTTTCTAGGATATAATTTGGAATTTTAATCTTACTTTTTGCAAAAGGAAGAAAAATTTTTTTGTATATCGTTTTGTGTTTAGTGCAAGAAAAGCGTGCAAAAACAAAGGGCAAATTTGTCTTTTCATACCAAAGTTCGCAAAGGTCTATAAAGGAATTTGGTCTTTCTAGGTAAAGTTTTAAAGCCCTATCTCCTATAATCACCCTGCCTTTTTGTTTTAAAATACTAGCTAGGGCATTAGAACTTGCCGAGCTTGAATCCTTTTGATTTGCCGTTTTTTTCTCCACCAAAACGCTTAAAACCCGTTTATTTGCACAAATTCCTAAATCTAAATTGTGATATTTTTTTTTAACACTTTCCACACTTGAAATGAGTGCCGCGTCAATTTTCCCCTTATAAAGAGCGTGATTTAGCTTACTTGGCACACCTTTTTTACGCTCAAAACTTGCCTTAATGCCACTTGGTAGGGGATATTTTTTAAGATAAATGTGAAGGGGTAAGAGATTGATATAATCAATCTTTCCAAAAATCATTTCATATCCTCATTGCAAACTTTGAAAATAAGCTTTTTCGTCAAATTCTTTAATCTTCGCCACCCCATCTTTAATTGCCGCATTTGCGACTGCACTACTTACCACTGCTTTAACCCTCTTATCAAAAGGTTTTGGTATGATATAGTCTTTACCAAATTCTAAATGTGTGATGGCATAAGCTTTTTTCACTTCTTCGCTTACGGGAAGTTTAGCAAGGTTTGCTAAAGCTTTAGCGGCGGCAATTTTCATATTCTCTGTGATTTGACTCGCCCTTACATCAAGCGCACCACGAAAGATGAAAGGAAAGCCTAAGACATTGTTAATTTGATTAGCATAATCACTCCTACCCGTGCCAACTATGGCGTCTTTGCGGACTTGATGCACAAGTTCAGGCATTACTTCAGGCACAGGGTTTGCTAGGGCGAAGATGACGGGATTTTGTGCCATAGATTTTAACATTTCTTCGTCGATGATATTAGGTCTTGAAAGCCCTAAGAATACATCAGCACCCTTCATAGCGTCTCTTAAAGTTTTTTCCTTTGTATCTTTTGCAAATTCAAGTTTTTCTATACCTAAATCTGCTCTATCCTTACTTACAACGCCTTTGCTATCAATTAAAACGATATTTTCAACGCCTAAATTGCGATACATTTTAGCACTAGCGATCCCTGCCGCTCCAGCCCCACTAATAACGACCTTAATATTTTTAAAGCTTTTATTATTGATTTCCATAGCATTCATTAACCCTGCGGTAGAAATAATGGCTGTGCCGTGCTGGTCATCATGCATTACAGGAATGCCAAGTCCTTGCAAAGCGGCTTCTACGGCAAAGCATTTGGGGGCTGAAATATCTTCTAAATTAATTCCTCCAACACTCGGTGCTAAAGCTTTACAAAAGGTTACAATCTCTTCTATGCTATGTGCGTTAATTTCTAGGTCAAAAGCGTCAATATTTGCGAATTTTTTAAATAAACACGCCTTTCCCTCCATCACAGGCTTACTTGCTGATGCCCCTATATTACCTAAGCCAAGCACTGCTGAACCATCACTGACTATGGCGACTAAATTTGCTTTATTTGTATAAGTATAGGCTAAATTTTCATCTTTAGCGATTTCAAGGCAGGGTTCTGCCACGCCCGGACTATAAGCTAGACTTAAATCGTAGCTTGTATTTAGAGCTTTGGTAGGTTGTATGCTCGTTTTGCCACCTAAGTGGTATTTTAATGCTTCTTCTTTTAAATTCATTGTTGTTTCCTATTTTGTAAAAATATTTCAATGCGTTCTTTACACTCTTTAACACCCAAAAATTCCAAAACCTCAAAAATGCTAGGACTTACCGCTGTGCCTGTAAGAGCAATGCGTAGAGGCTGGGCTAGGTCTTTTAATTTTGCCTCATTTTGCTCCAAAAATTGTGTGCTAAATTCCTCAAATTCTTTTGCTTTATTTTGTGTGTTAAGAGAAGTTGCGAAATGTTTCAGCAAAGCTAAATTATTTTCATTGACAAATTTTGCAATCGCTACTTCATCGTAGCTTTTTGGCGTTTCTAAAATGCTTTTTGCAGAATTAATAATATCAAGCAGGGTTTTTGCTCTTTCTCTTAATAAATCTAATAAAAATCCCGCCTTTTCCACTCCACTTAAATCAAATCCTAGCCCTTTAAGCTGGGAATTTAACTCCTCAAAAGAGAGAGTTTTGATATAATGTGCGTTAAGCCACTCAAGCTTTTTAAAATTATAAGAAGACGCACTTTTACTAATGTGATGTGGGTCAAAAAGCTTCTTTAAATCCTCTAAAGAAAAAATTTCATCATCATTATGCCCCCAGCCTAAACGCACGAGAAAATTAAGCAAGGCTTGTGGAAGTATGCCCATTTGTTTATACTCCATCACATCAGTCGCGCCGTGTCTTTTGGAGAGTTTTTTGCCGTCTTCGCCGTGTATCATTGCTACATGGAAAAAGTTGGGAATTTTAAAGCCAAGTGCCTCATAAAGCACGATTTGCTTAGGGGTATTTGAAAGATGGTCATCGCCTCTTATAACATCACTCACACCCATCAACGCATCATCAATCACAACGCAAAAATTATAGGTAACGCTCCCATCACTTCTAGCGATTACAAAATCATCTAATATATCTTCAGCCTTAAATTCAACTCTTCCTTTAACTCCGTCTTCAAAGCTAATTATCCCACTTTGCGGAGCTTTGATACGCACCACAGGCTTAATTCCTTGTGGCGGAGTGCCTTTAAAATCTCTGTATCTGCCATCATATCTTGGACGCTCTTTTTTTGCCTCTTGATCTTTTCTTAATTCTTCTAATTCCTCTTTAGACATATAGCAATAATATGCCTTGCCCTCATCAAGTAATTTTTGGATATATTGTTGATAGATTGCACTTCTTTGCGATTGGTAACAAACCTCGCCATCATAGTCTAAACCACACCATTTAAAGGCTTCTATGATAGCTTTTGTAGCTTCTTTGGAATTTCTTTTTAAATCTGTATCTTCAATGCGAAGTAAAAATTTCCCCCCATTTTTTCTTGCATATAAATAGCTATAAAGTGCCGTTCTCAAACCCCCTATGTGTAGGTATCCAGTAGGAGATGGAGCAAAGCGTGTTGTAAGAATTTCTTGCATATTTGACCTTTAAATTTAGTGCTGAAAATTATAATTGAAATTTCTTAATGCTAGTGTTTATTTTCTTAGTTTTGTTATAATTTATTTTGACTACACAAACAAGGGTTTTTTATGAAAAAAAAATTGATGATTTTATTATTTTTTGTTGCAATTTTAAATGCTAGAGTGCTTAATTCTGTTGCTTTAGTCGTAGAGAAAGAGCCGATTACGCATTATGATATAGAGCAAACGATGAAAACTTTAAAGCTGCCTAGAGAGCAAGCTTTGGCGGTGCTTATTAATGAAAAAATGGAATTTTCTCAAATAAAGCAATTTGGCATAGTTGTTAATGAACTTGAGGTTGATGCGGCGATTTCTAAGATTCTTGAACAAAATAAAATAAATTTAGACCAGTTTAAAAATTCTTTAAAAGCTAAGGGACAAGATTATGAGTTCTTTCGCCATAATCTTAAAAAAGATTTAGAAAAAAGAAAGCTTTATGAAAAAATCGCTAGCATGAATAAGACAGATTTTAGCGAAGAAAGTGCGAGAAAATTTTTTGAAGCAAATAAAGAAAAATTTCTTTTTTACACTTCTATTGATGTTAAAATTTATCATTCTAATAATCAAGCTATTTTAGAAAAAATGAAAGCAGATAAAAAAGTCACATTAAAAGCTCAAAGTGTAAATTTAAATATAGGCAATGCCGATCCTAGACTCTTAGCTCTTTTATCGCAGCTTAAAATAGGTGAATTTTCTCCCGTGCTAAATTCTAAAGAAGGTTTTGAGCTTTATGAGGTGAGAGCAAAAAGTGGAGCGAGCGTTCCTGAATTTGAGCAAATTAAAGATAGTGTTATGAATGTTTATTTTAATGAACAAAGGCAAGATTACATTGAGGATTATTTTGATAAACTTCGCTCTAAATTAAATATAGAATACCTTAAGAATTAATCTTAAGGTTATTTAAGTTTGTTTTAAAAATTCCAAAGCCATTAAGGCATCACCTTGCATTAAAACCTTTAAATTTTCATCGTCCCAGCAAAAGGTGCTACTATGGTGCAAGGTAGGATTTTTTAAATCCTTAGAAATCCCAACAAAGACATAAGCACCTTGCCTTGCCTGTGTTAAAAAAGCAAAATCTTCCGCACCCATATCAGGTTTTGCATTTGTGATAATATTTTCTTCCCCTAAAACTTCTGCAAAAGCTTTTCTAGCTAATAGTGCCATTTTTTCATCGTTGATGAGGGGTGGATATTCTCTTTTATAATCTAGTTTAAATTCTCCACCAAATTCTAAAGTTACAGCCTTAGCCGTATTTTCGATGGCTTTTTGCAAAAGGGCTTGATTTTCTTCACTTAAAAAACGCACTGTGCCTGTTAAAATCGCATTTTCTGGGATAATATTAAAAGCCGTTCCTGCGTGGATACTTCCTATGGTTATCACTCCAGCATCGACAGGCTTTAAGCGCCTTGAAATCGCACATTGAATATCGCTAATAAATTTCGCCGCCATTACAATGGGGTCTATTGTAGTGTGTGGGTGTGCGCCGTGTCCGCCACGACCGATAAACTCAAGCTTAAAAACATCAACTCCGGCCATCATTTCTCCGTTTACAATTTGTGCAGTATTTTCAAGCAAAGCTCCCCACAAATGACAGCCAAAAACGGCATCGACCTTAGGATTTTCCAAAATTCCTGCCTCTATCATAGGTTTTGCTCCACCACTTCCTTCTTCGGCAGGTTGAAACATAAATTTAATTGTTCCATTAAATTCACTTTTTAGCTCGTTTAAAATAAGCAAAGCTCCCATGAGTCCTGCACTATGTCCATCGTGTCCGCAAGCGTGCATTTTACCTGCTATCTTTGAGGCATAGGGCAAATTTGTTTCTTCTTGCACGGGCAAGGCGTCCATATCAGCTCTTAAAAGCACACATTTGCCTTCTTTTTCGTCTTGAATTTGTGCCAAAATACCCGTTTTTGCGATATTTCTTTGATATTTTATGCCATATTTATCTAGCATAGCACATAGTAAATTTGCTGTATTTTCTTCTTCAAATTCAAGCTCAGGATGCATATGAATAGCGTGTCTAAGTGCGACAATTTCAGGATAATATTTTTGCGTAAGGCTCTTAATCTTGGGCAGTATCTGTCGCATCGTTAAATTCTTCTTCATAGTTGCCATTTTCAGCATTTTCTATGTCTTTATTTTGTCCTGCTTCAGCTTCCATTTTAAAAATTTCAGCCTCCCCACTTCTTACTAAATCTTTATCAATTTTGGAGAATTTACCTTCTTTTTTGCCCGGATACTCGACTTTTGAAAGAATGAAGCGTATGAGATTAAGCCTTGCTTTTTTCTTATCGTTTGAATCAATAATCGTCCAAGGACAAGCCTCCGTATTAGAAGCTAAAAGCATAGAATATTTTGCTATGGTGTATTTTCCCCATAATTCTTGTGATTTTTGATCGACTGGGGAGAGTTTATATTGTTTAAGAGGATTTTTCAAGCGTTCTTTGAAGCGTTTTTGCTGTTGTTTTTTCGACACAGAAAGATAAATTTTAAAAAACATAACCCCACTTTTGTGAATCATATGTTCAAAAAGCGGCACTTCTCTTAAAAACTGCTCGTGTTGTTCTGGGGTGCAAAAGCCCATTACATACTCCACACCCGCCCTATTATACCACGAGCGGTCAAAAATGACGATTTCTCCAGCTGAGGGTAGGTGATTGACATAGCGTTGAAAATACCACTGCGTTTGCTCAACTGCATTTGGCTTTCCAAGTGCGACTGTGCGACAACCCCTAGGATTTAAATGCTCAGTTAGTCTTTTAATGCTCCCCCCCTTACCCGCTCCATCGCGACCTTCTAAGATGATAAGAACTTTTAAGCCTTGTGCTTTAACATGATTTTGAAATTTTAAAAGTTCAATTTGCAAACTTTCTAAATCTTTTTCATATTTTAAGGTGCTTTTTTTGACCTTAACTTCGACATATTCCTCTTCATTATGCTCTTTTGACATTTGCTTTCCTTGTAATGAGTATTTAGTTTAAATTTACCATAATAACTTAGAATTAAGCTTAAAATCACTTTTAAAAGGTAAAAATGCGACTGCTTTTTTTAGTCTTGCTTTTTTTGCAATGCTCTTTTGCCAATGTTTTAAGTGCTAAAGATGCCTTTAAGCTTGATATTTTGGCAAATGAACAGGCTTTAATTTTGAAATTTAATATAGTAAAGGATCATTTTTTATACCACAATCAGCTTAAAATCAAGCTAGATAATAAGGACATCACAGCCTTAATAAACTATCCGCAAGGTGAAATCAAACAGGAACAAAAAGTCTATTTTCACTCCCTTGAACTCGCCCTTTCAAATTTAATGCTAGATAATTATGCTAAAAATAATGCTAAATTAAGTGTTTTATATCAAGGCTGCTCAAATGATGGTTTATGCTACGCCCCACAAAAGCGTGAATTTAGACTTTATAAAGAGGGTCAAATTTATAAGACTAGCCCCTATGAAACGATGCAAAATGAAGAAGAGCAAATCGCCCTTTCTTTGAAAGATGAAAATCTAGCACTCATCTTATTTAGCTTTTTTGGTTATGGACTTTTACTTTCTCTTACGCCCTGCACGCTGCCGATGATTCCTATTTTATCTTCGCTCATCATAGCAAAAGGTGGCACGAAACCTTCCAAAAAACAAGGCTTTTTACTTTCTTTAATTTATGTGTTTTTTATGTCTTTAGCCTATGCTTTGGCAGGAATTTTAGCAAGTGTTTTTGGAGCTAGTATTCAAGCACTTTTACAACAAACTTGGCTTTTGGTGTGTTTTTCTTTGCTTTTTGTTTTCTTTGCTTTTGTGTGTTTTAGCAATTTTAATTTCGAATTACCCAAAAGTTTGCAAGGCTTAATTCAGCATAAAACAAGTAAAACAAAAGGCATTTTAGGCGTAGCCTTAATGGGCTTTTTATCCGCTCTTATCGTAGGTCCTTGCGTAGCAGCACCTTTGGCGGGAGCTTTACTTTATCTTGCAGATTCTGGTTCGTTTGTGCTTGGGGGCTTGGCTCTTTTTACGCTTAGTTTTGGTATGGGTGTGCCTTTGCTTTTTGTAGGGCTTGGTTTAGGTTTTTTAAAGCCCGGTTTTTGGATGGAGAAGGTTAGGATTTTTTTTGGTTTTATAATGTTAGCTATGGCACTTTGGATACTTTCGCGCGTGCTACCTTTAAATTTGATTTTGTTAGCTTACGGAATTTTAGGTGTGTTTTTTGTTGTTTTTATGGGACTTTTTGAAAGGGCTTGTAATGGGATACAAAAAGTGAAAAAAGCCCTTTTAATCTTAGTTTTAACTTATAGTTTGATGCTTTTTCTTCAGGGTATTTTTGGTGCAAGTTCCTCTTTTAATCCTTTAAATTTTAATCAAAAAGAAATGAAGGGACAAAAACTAAACTTTAAAACATTACAAAATTTAACACAAATTAAAGAAAAAATCGAAAGGAAAGAAAAAGTTTTGCTTTATTTTACCGCTTCTTGGTGTGAATATTGTAAAATTTTAGATGCAAAGGTTTTTAGTGATGAAAGAATTATTGCTAAATTTGCAAATTATGAAAAAATCAAGATTGATGTGAGTGAAAATAATGCCGCACAACTTGAAATAATGAAAAAATTTGATGTCTTTGCACCGCCAGTTCTTATCTTTTTTGATAAAGGCGAAAGGAGAGATAAAATTACAGGCTATATCACAGGCGATGAGCTTTTAAAAAGGGACTTGTAATGAGGCTAATCAGTTTGCAAGTGGGGAAAATTAAAGATTATGGAAAATTTAAAAGTGCTTTTATTAAGGATATTTACCTCCAAGATGCCTTTATAAGCACTTTAGGCTTGAGTGAAAATGAACTTGCCGATACAAAAAATCACGGAGGCGTGTTTAAGGCTATTTTTGCGAATGCGACAAGTAATTATAGGCTTTGGGAGGAATTTTTGGGTAAAAAGCTAAGATATGGGGCGATGGGGGAGAATTTAAGTTTAAGCGGACTTGATGAAATGAGCGTTTGCGTGGGAGATATCCACCGCTTAGGAGAGGTTGTTTTACAAGTGAGTGAGCCACGCTTACCTTGCGTGAAAATTTCAAAAGTGCATCAAAAAAATGATTTTTGTGCGAAAATTTTTGAAAGTGGCTTGAGTGGGTGGTATTATAGGGTTTTAAAGGAGGGGAAATGCTCTGTCAATGTCTCACTTGAAATCACACAAAAACACCCTGCAAAACTTAGCATTATGGACTTAAATCGGTTTTTTTATGAGCCGAGTGCTTTTTTAAAGCAAAATCCAAATTTGAAAGAAAAAATCGAACAAGCAAAGGACATTTTAAGCAAAGAGTGGCAAAAAAGCATTGCCTTAAGGCTTAAAAATCAATATGATATGAGTTATATGCGAAATTTATAAAGGATAAGCCATGCAAAGACAAACTTGGAGTAATACCCTCACTTATATTTTAACCGTTGCAGGAGCAACCATAGGCTTTGGAGCGACTTGGCGTTTTCCTTATTTAGTAGGAGAAAATGGCGGTGGGGCTTATGTTTTAGCCTTTTGTCTTGCGATGATTTTTATAGGAATTCCTGTGATTTTAGTCGAAAATATCATCGGCAGAAAGGCGATGAAAAATAGCGTTGATGCTTTCAAGGGTAAGTGGCAGAGCGTGGGTTATATGGGACTTTTGGGGAGCTTTGGGATTATGGCTTATTATATGGTGCTTGGGGGTTTTGTTTTGGTGTATATCTTTTCTTTACTTTTTGGAGATTTTGACCTTTCAAGTGCCGTGAGTAAAGAATACACGCAGACATTTTACACGCAAAATATCCTCTTTAATCCCCTTGGTATAGGGATTTTTACGACTATTTTTGTTGTGATAAATTGGGTGATTTTAAGGCGGGGGATTATTGATGGGATTGAAAAGGCTGTGAAATTTTTAATGCCTATGCTTTTTATCTGTCTTATTTTAGTCGTGGGGAGGAATTTGAGCCTTGAGGGTGCTATGGAGGGGGTTAAATTCTATCTTTTGCCTGATTTTTCAAAGCTTAGCCCTAAACTTTTCATCGATGTTTTGGGACAGGTATTTTTCGCTCTTTCTTTAGGCTTTGGTGTGATGATAACGCTTTCTTCTCACCTTAGCAAAAAAGAAAATATGATAAAAACAGCGATTTATACAGGGGTTTTAAATACGCTTATTGCGGTTTTGGCGGGTTTTATGATTTTCCCAGCACTTTTTTCGGCAAATTTAGCTCCAGATAAGGGTCCTTCTTTAGTCTTTGAAACTCTACCCATAGCATTTTCTTATATTCATTTTGGGACCTTGATTTGTGCTTTGTTTTTCTTTCTTTTGCTTATTGCAGCACTAACGACTAGTTTGCCTATTTATCAAGTGATAATTAGCGTTTTGGAGGAGAAATTTAAGCTTAAGAAAAAAGTCGCTATTAATCTTACTTTAGGCGTGATTTTTGTGCTTGGGAATTTGCCTTGTATTTTAACTTATGGACCTTTGAGTGATGTGATTTTGATTAAGGGTAAAAATATTTTTGATACCTTTGATTTTATTAGTGGTAATGTGCTTTTTGTTTTAACAGCATTTTTGTGTTGCATTTATGTAGGCTGGGTATTAAAAAAAGAAGTGTGCTTAAAAGAGCTTTCTAATGAGGGTGCGTTAAAAAGTGTATGGCTTAGCGTTTGGTTTTACTATGTGAAATTTGTTGTGCCTTTGATTATCTTGGTGATTTTTTATTTTGGTATGGTAAGCTAAAGCCTTTAAAAGCGTATCTTTGCAGCATAGTTTCATTTCCTAAAAGCCCACCTTGATGGATATAAAGAGGGTTTTTAAGTTTATTTTTGTGAAGCATTAGAGTGCTAAAACCTAGCATATCGTAAAGTAGGTCAAATTCTACGCCACATTCTTGCTTTAAGGTGTGATATAGAGTGTAAAATTCTGCATAAGGCTTGGCAAAATGGTATTTTTTAAGTGGCTCTAAAATGAAAAGATTAGAAAAATCATAAAGCGGTTCAAGCCTTAAGATTTGCTCTTTTAAATAGGCACTTCCTCCCACACAAGCACAGGTAAAAACTCTAAATTCGCTATGTTTGGCTAAAAAGGCAGCAGATGTGCCTGTGCCCGAGGGTAAGAAAATGTCAAATTTCACGCCTTGCTCTTTGCTATGCTCTTTTAATTCTTTGGCAAGTTCTTTGTAGCCAAACTCGGCATTTTGATTCGCTATGCCCTCTTCGATAAAAATATCTCCTTTTTTACAGAGGCTAAGTGCCATTTCTCTATGATTTTGAAAATGTAAATTTTCTAAAATTTCTACTTCATTTTGCAGAGCTAGGGCGTAATTTCCACAAGGATTTTGTTTTAAAAAATTTGAAATTTTTTCACATACAAAGATGAGTTTATGATTTTTTGCAAAAATGCTAAGAGCGGCTAGGGCGTTACTTTGTGAGCCTCCGTAACTTACAAAGCGTTGATTTTGAGGGTAGTTTTGCTTAAGATAAAAGCGAAGTTTTCTTGCCTTATTGCCATTAAGTTCTCCCAATAAATCATCGCGTTTAAGATAAAATTCTAAATCTTTAAAACGCCTTTTTTCAAGCACACTAGCGGAATTCAAAGAAATTTTCAAGCTCCTCTAAGGCTATGTCATTTTTAAGACTAAACTTAATCTCAATCCTACGGCTTAAGTCTTTGTCCTCCACGCCATTTTTTAAAATCGGCACAGAAAAGCTCCTTCCACTTGCCATTAAAAGCTTTTGCAATCTTTCATCTTTGTAAAAACTATAAATAAAACTCATCACCTCATAAGCCCTTTTTTGTGATAAATCAAGATTGTAAATATAAGAGCCGTCGCTGTCTGTGTGTCCTTCGATGATGATATTTTCAATATTTTTGCTGATATTTTCATCGTCTAAAATTCCTGTCAAATATCCACTTAAAATTTTCTTAAGGCTCATCTTCGCTTCATCTTTTAAAATGAAAGAATCCTTGTCAAAAAGCACTTCTGCTGGTAAGGAAATCGCCCCTGTTTTTTGGTCTATACTGATATTTTCATCAAGTTTTTTTTGTAATTCTTTGCTTAAATTCTCCCTGATAAAGCTTAAATTTTCTACTTTTTCTTTAGCTTCTTTGAAATCCTGTTGAACGGCTTTTAATTCTTTTTCTTTGAGTTCGATTTGATTGAGTAAGATGAGAATTTGCCTGTCTTTTTCATCGATATTATTTTTTAAATTTTTGCTTAAAGCGCTAATATTGTTTTCAAGTTCTGTTTTTTGACTATGAATTAGGCTAAGGGAAGTTGCGGTGGAATTGAGCTCTTTGCTAAGTTGAAACACTATGGATTCTTTGTCTTTTAAGGCTTGTTTGCTAAGTTCTAAATTTGCTTCTTGTGTGTTTAAATTTTCTTTAATTGCCCTTAAATCACTTTGGGTTAAGACATATTTAACCACGATAGCACCGATTAGAAGTATGAAGATAAAAAGCAGTCCCGCCATTAAATCCGCATAAGCTATCCAAAAATTCCCTTCTTCTTTGTTATTTTTCATCATCTTTCTTTAATGCTTCGTCATTTTGCGTAATTTGTTGTTCATTTTTAGGCACTTCTTTACCTTCAAGTTTGGCTATAACTTCTTTTGTTTCGCCATCTAAAGCGTTTAATTCTTTTTTAAATTCGTCCATTAATTCGATTTTTTCATCGATATTTTTTTCTTCCTCATAAATTTCTTTAAATTTCTCCATACCCTCAAAAAGACTTGTTTTAAAGCCGTTAAAGACTTTTTCTTGACTTTCTAGCATTGCTTTTTCATAAAGTTCGAAATTTTTAGAAAAGCGTTCGATTTTATCGTCAAAACTTTCTAAGGTTTTATCTAAATGTGTGATTTTTTCGGTGCTTATGTTAAGAAGTCTATTGTATTGTTCGCTCATTCTTGTGCTGACTTCTTTTAAATTTTGATTAAGCAAACTGACTCCGTTTAGCATTTCGCTATAAAGTTTTCCTAAATCTCTTTGGTCTCTTTGCATTTTAGAAAGCTCACTCATACTTTGCTTAATATGCTCACTACTAAGTCTAATCGCCTTTTCTTCGATATTTAACATATCTTGAAAAATGCCAAATTTACGCTCTATGGTGTGGTCAAGTTCGCTAAAAAAGTCATCACTGCTTACCTGTTTAAAGATAGTCCCTATCTTATCAAAATGTTGCAAACTCTCACTTAGATATTTTAAGTCAAGTTCTTCTTTTGTCCAAAAAAAGCCTTCAGTTGAATTTTTTTGACGATTTAAGAGCCTTTGAATCTTGCTTGAACCAAATTTTTCAAAGAAAATCCACCACAAAGCGAGAAAAATTCCATAAATCGACACGTAAAAAGCCGTGCCAACTCCACTTAAAAGCAGAGCTATTTCTTGCTCTAGGGCTTCTGTGCTAGAAGAAGAAAAATTTGGCATAGAAAGAGCTATGCTAATGAAAGTGCCTAAAATTCCCATCATAGGAAAGATAGTCGCACCCACTGCGGCGAAATTTTCATTACGCGTCCCTTTAATGTAGGCATTAGCAAAATCATCAAAATTTGCATTTGACTTTGTGTCTTTACCTATGGTCAAAAAATGTTTCATAATGTAACGCTTTAAAGCTTGTTTAAATTCATCTTTTTGCTGCTCGAAGATATTATAGGCGTATTCTGCACTATGCCTAGCAAAAATTAAAGCGCTAAGATAGATAATGCCCGTCATTACAAGGGTGTGAATTTCGACTTGAAAATTGATTTGTTTTAAGTAGCCAAGCACAACAAAGGCATAAAGCAAAGTTGGGATAAAAATAATTTTAAGATAGACTAAATAACCCTTTTTTTCTTTACTTTCAGGCAAAACAAGTTCTGAAAATTCTTGTGATTTTAACTCCATAAAAAGACCTTATCGATAAGTTTTATTTTAAAGACTTAATCTTCAAAATAAAACCAACCTTAAGGTTGGTTTTCAATTTTTATTAATGCAATTTAAATGCTCAAAAGCGTCTTCGAGTCTTTTTACCATACTTTCCTCTCCAGCCCTAAGCCAAGCGCGTGGGTCGTAGTATTTCTTGTTAGGCTTATCATCGCCTTCTGGATTGCCGATTTGCCCTTGTAAAAACGTTTTATGTTTCGCTTCATACTCACGCACCCCGTCCCAAAAAGCCCATTGTGTATCGGTGTCGATATTCATTTTAATCACGCCATAGCTAATTGCCTCTTGTATATCTTTTAGCTCACTTCCGCTTCCGCCGTGAAAGACAAAATGCACGGGCTTATCGCTATTTAGTTTAAATTTCTCTTTGACAAAAAGTTGCGAGTTTTTCAAAATTTCAGGCTCGAGGCTCACATTACCTGGCTTATAAACCCCATGCACATTGCCAAAACTTGCCGCGATAGAGAAATTTGGGCTAATTTTCATCAATCTTTCATACGCTAAAGCCACATCTTCAGGTTGGGTATAAAGCTTAGCATTATCAATGCCCGTATTATCCACTCCATCTTCTTCGCCACCCGTGCAGCCAAGTTCGATTTCTAAAGAAATTCCTAATGCACTAAGCTTTTTAAGATAATGCTCACAAGTGCTGAGATTATCCTCCAAGTCCTCTTCGCTTAAATCAAGCATATGGGAGCTAAATAAAGCCTGTCCGTGTCTTTGTTTAAAGTCCGCATTGGCTTCGATGAGAGCGTCTATCCAAGGAAGGAGTTTTCTAGCGGCGTGGTCTGTGTGTAGAATCACAGGCACACCATAAGCTTTAGCTATTAAATGCACATGTCTAGCCCCACTTATAGCTCCTAAAACATCGCCATTTGGGCAATTTTTCCCCGCGACAAATTTTGCACCTCCGTTAGAAAATTGTATGATAACGGGAGAATTAACCCTTCTTGCTGCTTCTAAAACGGCATTAATAGAGCTACTTCCTACGACATTAACCGCAGGAATAGCAAAATTTTCACTTTTAGCATAGTCATAAACAAGATTAAGTTTATCTCCGCTTATAACTCCCGCCTCAACGATATTTAAAAGTCCCATTACTTAATTTCCACTTTAGCGTTTTTATAAAGTTCTTGTCCTTTAAGAGCTATTCTTTTTTGAAATTCTTCAAATTTAAGTCTGTTTTCAATGCCCATTTTAGCGTCTTTAAAAGCAACTTGCTCTTTCGCTCTTGAATCTTGTTTTAGGATAATGTGGTAACCGAAATTTGTTTTTACTGGAGTTTTTGTGATTTCACCTTTTTTAAGAGAGAAAGTCGCATCAGTAAAAGGTTTTACCATAGTTGATTCATCAAACCAACCCAAATCGCCACCATTAGCAGCTGAGCCCGTATCGATTGACTTTTCTCTTGCAATTTGTGCAAATTTATTTTCTAAGTCTTTAGCCTTTAGATTTTTAAGCTCATTGATAATGTTTTTGGCATCTTGTTCGCTTGTAACTAAAATGTGTTTAGCCTTGACTCTTGCTGGTTTTACAAATTGCTCTTTGTTTTTTTCATAAGCTTCTTTAACCTTAGCAGCATCGACTTTAATATCTTGCATAATTTTATTTTGATAAACATTGAGCAAAAGCTCATCTTTTGCACGCTCAAGTCCTTTGATATACGCAGGGTCTTTTTCTAAATTTTGTTTTTTTGCATCTTTTAAAATTAAATCCTGCATAACATATTGTTGAATTAAAGCTTTTTGTTGTGCTTCAGGTAATTTTTTAAAATCTTGCCCTCTAAGCATAGGGGCATAAAATTCATTTACTTCTGTATCACTGATTTTTTCACCATTTACGGTGGCTACTGTGGCAGCATTTAAGCTTAAACTTACGCTAGTGATTAAACCAGCTGCAACTAAAGAAAATTTTTTCATAATGTATCCTTTTTGAAAATTGTTAGTAAGTGATTATATATAAACTTGGTTAAAACTAATTAACTACAATAAAAAAATGAAAAGAAATTTAGCAATAAAAGAACTTTTTTTAAAAAAATTTGATAAACCCGTTACAGAACTCAAATTTTCTACCCTTTACGAGCTTTTAGTTTGCGTAATGCTTTCAGCTCAATGCACGGATAAAAGGGTTAATCTCATCACTCCCGCACTTTTTAAGGCTTATCCTGATATTAAAAGCCTAGCTAAAGCAAATTTGGCTAGTGTTAAAAGCTATATTCAAACTTGTTCTTTTTTTAATAATAAAGCACAAAATCTCATTAAAATGGCACAGGCAGTTTGTGAGAATTTTGGCGGAGAAATTCCTTTAGATGAAAAGGATTTAAAAAGCCTAGCAGGAGTGGGACAAAAAACTGCTCATGTGGTTTTGATAGAATGGTGCGGGGCAAATTTTATGGCAGTGGATACGCATGTTTTTCGCGTTTCGCACCGACTTGGTTTAAGCAAAGCTAAAACGCCAGAAGCAACTGAAGAAGATTTAATCCGCATTTTTAAAGATAATTTAAATTATCTTCATCAAGCTATGGTGCTTTTTGGTCGTTATACTTGCAAGGCGAAAAATCCTTTATGCCATCAGTGTTTTTTATATGATTTTTGTAAAAGTAAGGATAAAAAGTTAAAGGAGAAAGAGTGAGAGTTATCATCTTGCTTACTATTTTTAGCATAAGTCTTTTTGCGAAATATGAATTAGACGAAGAATTTAAGGGCTATTTTAATGCCTTAAATTGTTCTATTGTGCTAAATAAAATTTACTATATTAATTGCTATGACTATCATCTAAAAGGCTCAAAGGCTCTAGCTTATGAAGTTAAAGCGAAAAATTTAGCCTTAAAGCAACTTAAAAAAAGACCAAGATTTGAAGAGGATTTTTCTTTAGCGAAAAAATATAGAACTCACTGGGAAGACTATAAAAATAGCTCTTATAGTAGAGGACATATCGCACCTAATGCGTCTTTTAGCTATTCTTTGGCTTCACAAAAAGCCGTATTTTTAATGAGTAATATTACGCCACAAAATTTTCAAATTAACAATAAAATTTGGAACGATATAGAAAAAAGAGAGAGGGAACTCGCGCGTAAATTTCAAAAAATAGATGTTTTAAATCTTATCCTATATGATGAAAATCCTAAACGCATTAAAAATTACATTGCCGTGCCTAGTTTTTATATTAAAATTTTTAAAGCAAAAGATTTTAAAGAGTGCTATAAAGTGCCAAATCTTGATGTTATAGATGAAAATATCAATACTTATCAAATTTCTTGTGAGAATTTTTAATGCTTTTAACCACGCTTTATATTATAGGAATTTCTGCTGAGGGTATGACGGGAGCTTTGGCAGCTGGACGGCATAAAATGGATCTTTTTGGAGTGATTTTCATCGCTTTGGTAACGGCGATTGGGGGTGGGAGTATTAGAGATGTGCTTTTGGGGCATTATCCATTAACTTGGGTTAAGCACCCAGAATACATCATTTTAATATGCTTTTGTGCGCTTATTGCCACTAGAATTCCGCGTCTTGTAACAAGACTTGAGAGCCTTTTTCTCACTCTTGATGCAATAGGACTTGTCGTTTTTAGCATACTTGGAGCACAAATTGCTATTAATGAGGAGTATGGTTTAATCATCGCCATTTCTGCTGCTGTGATTACGGGTGTTTTTGGGGGAATTTTAAGAGATATTTTGTGTATGCGAATCCCTTTAGTGTTTCAAAAAGAAATTTATGCTGGTATTGCTATAATTGCCGGTGCACTTTATTATGCCTTAGTGGTTTGGGTGCAACTTGATGTGCTTGTTTGCACCATTATAACGCTTATTGTAGGTGTGGGAGCGAGACTTTTGGCGATTAAATACCAATGGTCTTTGCCGATTTTTTCTTATAAGGAAGAGAAATGAAAATTTATGTTTTATTATTAACTTCTTTATTTTTCGTTGCTTGTGAGCAGACTAGGTCGCTTGAATTTTATGAGCAAAATCCGCAAATTGCTAGAGAAAGATCTTTAGAATGTCGTGATAAATCTATCATTAGTCAAGATTGTGTTAATGCCTATAAAGTCGGTTTTCCAAAAGATGAGAATATGAGCAAATGAGTTAATTTTCCTCTTGCTTTTTATCCTCCTCTTTCTTTTTAATTTCATCTTTAGAGAAGATGATTTCAACTGCTTCGATGATTTCTTCGGCTATTTTAGCGATAAAGGCTGTATCATTAAGGATAGAAATTCCCTCTGTTGTGGTGATTTTACCTTGTGAGAGGAGATTTTCTATTTTTTTCAGGGTTTCATTGTCGATTTCTTTTAATATTTCTTTTGCTTTTGTGAAATTTTTAATGATGAGATAAGCCTTTTCGTCTTCAACTAAACGCAACTCCTCTATACTTCTTAAGAGTTCCCCCAAATTCATTCTCATAATATTGTATTCATTTGCTAAATTTTTGTTTTGAGAATTTGAATTTTTTTTGATATTAGCTTGTATAATTTTGAGATTTTTAGTTGCTTCTGTTAAATTTTTAGCGGCAATTTTAAAGGCAAAAATGCGTTCATTTTTTTCTTCATCTTTGATGTGAAGCCCTGCTTTTGCGGAAAATTCCATTATAGCTTCAAAAAGGACTTTGATTCTTGTTTGGTAAAGGTAGTCCAAATCGACATTTTGTCTAAACCATTTTTTTGTTTTTATAATTTCGCTAAAGCTTAAATTTGAGCGAATGTCTTTACGATTAAAGCCTATGGTGTGAGCTATGATGGCATAAGTATTATTATAAAGATGCTCACTTTCTTTTCTTAAAGCCTCAATGGCTGTGTCTGGATAACGCGTAAGATTAGGGTCTAAATAAAGGGCTTTGTCTTTATTTTTATCTTTTGTGGCTTTGATAAAGTGATCTAGAAATTTGACAATATGTTTAATTAAAAGACCAAATAAAATCACGGCTATGAGATTAAAAAGCGTGTGGAAAACGGCAGTTTTAAGGGCAAAATTATCTTTTTCTATACCTATAAATCGGGCAATAAAATCAACCAAGATCACAAAATAAGGAAAAATAGCCAAAACAATTGCCGCAATGCCAAAATTAAAAATGCAATTTGCAACGGCAAGTTTTTTCCCCTCTATATTTGTGCTAAGTGAAGCAAGTAGGGCTGTTACCACACCTCCAACACTAGTTCCTAAAGTCGCTGCCAAAGCATTTTCGTAAGAAATTTGATGAGAAAGTAGGGCTGAGATGATGATGGCTAAAGTGGCGTGAGAGGATTGTATCACACCTGTTAAAATAGCTCCAAGTGCTGTAAATACAAGCACCCCCTTAAAACCCTCGACATTAAAACGTGCAAGATTGAAAATTTCTTTGACTTCTTCAAAGCCATTTTTAATATAATCCACTCCTAAAAAGAAAAAGCCTATGCCAATGAGAATTTGCCCCACTCCTTTAAAAATCACATCTTTTTGAAAAAAAAGCAAAACTCCAATAATAAGCATAGGGATAGCAAAGCTTGAGATTTTAATGCTTGTAATACCCACAATAAGCCAAGAACCAGCACTATTACCCAAATTCGCACCGAACATAATGCCAATGCCTTGAAGAAGTGATATAAGACCAGCCGAAAGAAAAGAAATACTAATGATAGAAACAAGCGAAGAAGACTGCATAATCACAGTGCTAACCGTGCCAAAAATAATGCTTTTTGGTGTTGTATCAGTGCTTTTTGCTAGAATTTTTTCAAGCAAACCACCGCTAAAGATTTTAAAACCTCCACTTAAATTCATCATACCTATAAGCAAAATAGCTACCCCCGCTAAAATGTTAGCAAGCTCATCATAAACCACAAGCATATAGGCTAAAAGAGTGATAAAAACGATAATGGCAATTTGTTTGATATATTTTAAGTCGCGTTTGTTTTCTTCTTGCAAATGCTTTCCTTAAGCTTTTAAGCTTTCAAAGGCATTCATCAGCCTTTCTCTTAAGGTATCGCTTAAATTTTCTGCATTTTTAAGATAACGCAAGATTGAATTTTCAAGCTCTTTTAAGAAGTCAAAAAGCTCACCTTGCCAAATGGAGTCATTTTTTTTACTCAAATTCATTGTTTGTATAAAAGTGAGCTCTCTACTTAAATCCCCAAGTGATTCTAAAAATTCTTCTTTTTTCTCGCTTTCTAAAAGCTCAAATTTTCCACTTTCTACACCTTCTTTTAAGGCTCTTATTTCCTCATCAATGATATCGCAAAATTTAGGATAAATCTCCGCTTTTATCGGCTCTAAAAGCTTATTTTCATCGATATTTAGTGTGAGTTTTTTCACTGCAAAATAAAGCGCTAAAAAACTTAGAGTCGCGATTAAAAGATAAAAGCCTATCATTTGATAAGCTCTTTTTTGTAGGCTAAAATGCCTCCAGCCAAATTTACACCCTTAAGCTCAAGCTCATCAAGCACTATTCTAGCTGCAATTTCACTTCTATGTCCGCTACGGCAAATAAAGGCTAGAGTTTTGTCATTTTCTTGGTATTTTGCTTTAAATTCCTCGATAAAATTTGCATTTAAAAGCCCCTTATTATCGAATAAAGCCACACATTTGACATTGTTTATAATTCCATCTTCTTGCCATTCACTTGGTGTTCTCACATCAAAAATTTGGTAAGAGCTTAAATTCTCATTCCAAATTGCGGGATTAATATGTTCTATCACGATAAAGCCTTAGTGATGATTTTGCTTAGGCTTGCATTAAATTCACTTGCATTTTCCACGCCCATACCCTCGCTAAGTTTTGCCATATTTAGGGTTAAAATAGCAACATCTGGGATAAAGCTTTCATTTTCTTTTAATCTTGAAAAAATACTATGCTTAGGATTTAGCTCCAAAATGGGCTTGACATTTTGCTCTTGACCCATTTGTTTTAAGAGTTGTTGCATAGCAAAATCAGGCTTATTTTTATCATACACTATGCAGCTTGGACTATCTTTAAGCCTTGATGTTAGTCTCACATCTTCAACTTCATCTTTTAAGAGTTCTTTAAATTTTGCAAGAAAAGGAGCGAAATTTTGCTTTTCTTCCTCACTAAGCTCGTTTTTATCCTCGACTTGATTAATTGCTGTGAATTTCAAGCCCTCAAATTCTCCTAACATAGGCATAATAATGCTATCAATCTCCTCATCAAGTAGCAAAACTTCGACATTTCTTGCTTTATAATCCTCAAGTAAAGGAGAATTTCTTAGCAAACTTTCACTACTACCCGTGATGTAAAAAATCTCTTTTTGCTCATCTACTAGGTCATTTTTATATTCTTCTAAGCTTCTTAAATCCGTCCCTTTAGAGCTTTTAAAATACATCAATTTTAGCAAACTTTCTTTCTCTGTGCTAAAGCCATAAAGTCCCTCTTTTAAAACTCTGCCAAAATTCCTAAAAAAGCTTAAATATTTTTCTTTATCTTTTTCTTTAAGCTTATGAAGTTCGCCTAGAATTTTCTTAACGCTCGCTTCTTTAACGCCCTTTAAAATGGCATTTTCTTGTAAAATTTCACGGCTGACATTTAAAGGCAAATCCTCCACATCGATAATCCCTCTTACAAAACGCAAATAAGTCGGTAAAAGTTCTTTATCATCATCGCTGATAAATACACGCTTTACATAAAGTTTCAAGCCACTTTGATAATCGACTCGGTAAAGGTCAAAGGGTGCATTTTGTGGGATAAAAAATAAAGAGTTATACTCAAGTTTTCCCTCGCTTTTTGTATGGATATAAAGTAAAGGCTTATTTGTATCGTGGAAATTTTGCTCGTAAAAATTTTCATAATCATTTGCCTTAAGGCTTGATTTTGACAGAGTCCAAAGGGCGTTTGCCTTATTGATTTGTGAGATTTTAAGCTCTTTTTTGGGCTCTTTATTTTCTTTTTGCTCCTCTTCGCTTAATGGCACAAATTCTTCTTTCTCCATAAAGATAGGAAATTGTATGTGATTAGAATATTTCTCCACTATGTTTTCAATTTTAAATTCGTTTAAAAATTCTTCATCTTTAAGATGCAAGGTTATGCTTGTGCCTTGTGTGTCTTTTTGTGCCTTTTCTATCTCATAACCACTTGCATCAGAAGTCCATAAATACGCCTTATCCTCTAAAGCTTTTTTGCTTAAAACTTCGATTTTATCCGCCACCATAAAGGCTGAGTAAAAGCCCACGCCAAACTGCCCTATGAGTTGAGAGTCCTTTTTTGCATCTCCGCTTAAATTTTCCAAAAAGCTTTTTGTGCCGCTTTTTGCTATTGTGCCGAGGTGGTTGATTAAATCGTCCTTATTCATACCTATACCATTATCGCTTATAGTAAGAGTTTTTTTGTCTTTATCAAGTTTAAGTTCGATTTTGGGTTCGAATTTTAAGTTTTTATACGCATCATCACTCACGCTTAAAAAATTAAGCTTATCTAAGGCATCACTAGCATTAGAGATGAGTTCGCGTAAAAAAATCTCTTTATTAGAATATAAAGAGTGTATCATCAGTTGTAAGAGTTGATTGACTTCAGTTTGAAATTGCATTCCTTATCCTTTTTTTTAAAATTTGACGCATTGTAGCAAAAAATTTACAATGAAATAGCCCTTTCTTGCTCCAAACGCTCTTGCATTGTTTTTCTTGTATTTTCTAGCCAATTTGCGTCATTTGTATCCACAAGTGGTAAGGCTATAAGCTTTAAAATTCCACTTTTTGCTTCGAATTTTTGAGTATCTAAGATCTTAGCAGAATCGACAATTAAAACGGGTTGCACCTTTAAATTTAATTTCTCGCTTAAAATCTTAGCTCCACTTTGAAATTTAAGCATTTTTTCACTTTTTGAGCGTGTTCCCTCAGGAAAAATTGCTAAAACTCTCCCAGCCTCAAGCCTTTCTTTAGCTTCTTTTAAAACACTCACTAAGGCACGAGGATTTTTTCTATCTATGCAAAGAAGTTTAGGTTTTTTAATGGCGATTTTAAACACAGGAATTTCACCCAATTCTTTTTTGGCTATCCAGCATAAATTTTTAGGATAAATACTCTCTAGTGCGATAATATCAAGTGCGCTTTGATGATTCATCACTAGCATTTGTGCGTCTTTGTGAAATTCGCCTATAAGCTCTATTTTGTAAGTTAAAACAAGCCTCTGCATTTTAGCCCAAAGACGGCGAATTTTCCAAATATTATTTTGATTTTGCGTGAAACAAAAGGCTATAATAACGCCACTCACGCTAAAAATAAAAAAAATCCAAAAGATTAAGGCTTTAATTTTTGAGTAAATCCACATCATTTACCCAGCCTATTTTTCCATTTTTAAGTAAAACTTTAATATAATTTTCTCTCTTTCCTAGAATTTCTACCTCCTCTTCTGCGTTGGTAGTATAAAAATAAGTCGATGGTTCAGTCGGTAGAATTTTAATTCTAGTATTTGCTTTTAAAAATCCATTGTGCGTATTTGTATCGACCAAAAAGCTCAAAGCAAAACTTAGTAAAGCAAAGCCTAAAATGAAATAATTTCTTTTGAAAATAAAAAGAATAGCCAAAACAAAAGCCAAAGCCCATAAAGCGTATTGCTTATAGATATTAAAATCCTTATTTGTAGGGTTTAAATCGCTTTGTGTGCTGATTTCATCATTAGAAATTTGAAGTTTGATGTTGAAATTTTCAAGTTTTTTGTTTTCTTTATTAAAATAAGAAAATTCAAAATGACTTTTATTTGCAGGAAAAATAGCATAATAAAATGCCTTTGAAGCGTTAAAATCGCCCTTATAATTTTCAATGCCTTGCTTTTGTACTCCGCTTACAAAAAAGCTTTTAAGATTCGCATTTGTAGCATTTAGCTCAAGCATCATAATGATATTTTTTTCATCAAAATAACTTGTCTTAACTTGCCCTACCTCCAAAGAACTTGCCACGATGTGAGCGTAAGTTTGATCTTTGGGCGGGTATTGAAAACGCAAAGCTTGAATTTGCAAACTAGCCTTTTGAAAAGCCTCGCCATTTCTTAGCATAGAAACGACAATTTGTTCTAAATTTGCATTAGCATCTTTAGCTTCAAACCATAGCGTATTTTTGTAAGTATCGTTAGAGATTTTTTGAAAAGGGCTTTTAGGGTTTAAAAAATGCAAACTGTCATTTTTGACTAAAGAGAGATTAAACTCAAATTTAACATCTTCTAAAGTTTTTGCATAAAGCTCTATGCTAAAGGCTTCACCGACATAAAAATTTTGTGGATATTCCTCGCTTGTTAGGACTAGACTCGAGTGCGCAACATAGTTTTCATAGGTATTATTTTCGTAATTTGTGCTTTCATCGCTTGGAGCGATATTTTTATAAAACTCTTTTTGGTTTTTTATCGTTTTTTGCTGACCCTCAAAAACGGATGGTTCTGCCCATAAACTTATGGTAAATAAAAATAAAACACTTAAGAATTTCAAGACAAAAATCCCTCAAACATCTTAAGCCCCACATCATTACCCAAAAGCTTTTCGCAAGCTCTTTCAGGGTGAGGCATAAGACCGAAAATTTTCCTAGTTTCATCGCAAATTCCAGCGATATTATCACAAGAGCCGTTGGGATTATTTTCATATTTGAGTGTGATGAGGTCTTTATCTTCTAAATATTTCAGTGTTGCTTCATCGGCATAGTAATTGCCCTCTCCGTGTGCTATGGGGAGAGTAATTAGCTCATTTTTATTCAATTTTTTTAAAAAGGCATTGTCATTAGAAATAACCCTTAGGGTTTGATTTTTAGAGATAAAGCTTAAATTTTCATTATGTTTCATCGCGCCCTTTAAAAGTCCTGCTTCGAGCAGAATTTGAAAGCCATTGCAAATGCCAAGTATAAAGCCACCTTTTTTAGCGTGCTTTAAAACGCCTTGCATAGCGGGAGCTAGTTTAGCAATAGCCGCACAACGCAAATAGTCCCCATAAGAAAAACCTCCCGGTAAAACGACCAAATCCGCCTCAAATTCCCTTTCTTCGTGCCAAATGAGTTGCACCTTAGCACCGATCTTTTCAAAGGCGTATTGAGTGTCAAATTCGCAGTTTGTCCCTAAAAATCTTATAATAGCAACTTTCATTTTTTCTTCTTAAAGTAAAATTTCATAATCTTCTATCACGCTATTAACAAGCAATTCTTCACACATCTTAGCTACAAGTTCTTTAGCCTTTTGCGTGTCATTTTCATCAAGCGTGATTTTAAGCTGTTTTGCCATACGTACTTCTTTAACCCCAGAGAAATTTAAAGAGTGTAAAGCTTTTTCTAAAGCTTTTCCCTGCGGGTCTAGGACGCCATTTTTTAAAAATACATTAACAATGACTTGCATTTTTATCCCTTAATTCAAAATTCTTTTTAAAACTTCTTCATAAGCCATTTTAACATTACCTAAATCTTGCCTAAATCTATCCTTATCAAGCTTTTCATTTGTCTCTTTATCCCAAAATCGGCAGCTATCAGGACTTATCTCATCGGCTAAAATGAGCTTATTATCTTTATCTAAGCCAAGTTCGATTTTAAAGTCTATCAGTCTTAAATTTTTTGTATCAAAAAAGTCCAAAAGTATGGAGTTAATTTTTCTAGCTATTGTTTTAATTTCTTCGATTTGCTCTTGATTTTTAACTAAATTTAAAAGCAAACAATGTTCATCATTAATGAAAGGATCGCCTAAAGCATCATCTTTTAAACAAAATTCCACCAAAGCAAAAGGAAGTTTTGTGCCGTCCTTAATGCCTAGCCTTTTAGTCAAAGAGCCAGTAGCGACATTACGCACGATGACTTCGATAGGCACAATTTTGCATTTTTTAACAAGCTGTTCATTTTCGCTTAGGGTTTCAACCAAATGCGTAGCGATCCCTCCTTTTTCTAAAAGATGAAAAAGCTCTGTGCTAATTTTGCAATTAAGCGCCCCTTTACCCGCTTCATTACCCCTTTTTTCGGCATTAAAGGCAGTTAGATCATCTTTAAATTCTGTGATGAGTAAAAATTCATCATCGGTTTTATACATTTTTTTGCCCTTACCCTCGTAAAGCAATTCTTTTTTTTCCATTTTACTTTCCTTTAATGTTTAAAATTTTAATGCTGTCAATCGCCGCTTTTAGCTGTGCGTCCTCATTGATTTGTTTTTTTGTGATGAGGTTTTTATCTTCTTTTGCGTCTTTTTTATCTTCTTTTTTTTCTAGCTTTTCAAGCTCACTCTCCAAATGCTGTTTTAAATCACTTTCTTTAATGCTAAAGCCATCTTCTTTAGCCGTTACCTTACCCGGAAAAACTTCTATATCCGGCTTTACGCCCACAGCCTGTATAGTGCGTCCGCTTGGGAGATAGTATCTTGCTATGGTGAGTTTTAAGGCTTCTGTTTTGTTTAGCGGTATAGTTTGTTGCACACTGCCCTTACCAAAGGTATTTTCACCTATGATAATGGCTCTTTTTAAATCCTGTAAAGCCCCACTTACAATCTCACTTGCACTTGCACTTCCGCCATTAACTAAAACAACTAGGGACGAATTTGAGATTTTGTTTTTAGGGTCTGCCTTATAATCCCTATTTTCACTCTCATTTCTACCCTTTTGAGAAACGATTATCCCTTTATCGACAAATAAATTTGTAAGTCCTATGGCTTGATTTAAAATCCCGCCCGGATTATTTCTTAAGTCCAAAATTACGCCTTTATTATCAGGGTATTTTTTAAGCTCCTTTCGTGCTTCATCGACTATATTTTTATTAAAACTTGTAACTCTAAGATATAAAATGTCTTCATCTTCTATTTTTTTGCTATAAACGCTTTCTATCTTAATGATTTCTCTTGTCAAATTCACATCAAAAGGCTTACTCGCTCCCTCTCTAAAAATGGTTAAGGTAATTTTAGTTTTCGGTTTGCCACGCATTTTATCCACGGCGTCTGTTAAATTCATACCCAAAGTGGCTTCATTATTGATTTTGAGGATAATATCACCTGATTTTATCCCCGCTTTATCCGCAGGTGTTCCCTCAATGGGAGCAACCACGCTCAAAGCTCCGTCTTTCATACCCACAGTGATTCCAAGTCCGCCAAATTCGCCACTCATTTGCATTTTCATATCATTATAATCTTTTTCATTTAAAAAAGAAGAGTGTGCGTCCAAATTTGTCAAAAGTCCCGAAAGTGATTTATCGACTAAATCGCTAATATTTTGCTCATCGACATAATACTGCTCGACAATTTGAAGTGTTTTAGTAAGCTTTTCCAAAGCTTCAAGGCGTTTTTGCATTTGTTCTGTTTTATCATCAGCATATAAGACATTTGCAAGCCCAAGACATAAAATAAGCGACCCCGTAAATCCCGCTAAAGCAGCGAGAATTTGTTTCCTTTTCAATACCAACTCCTTAAAGATTTTAAAGCTAAGATTTTAATAAAAATTTGTAAATATAAAGAATTTTCATTTTTTGCTACAATTTTATAAATTTCAAAAAGAAAGTAAAATTATGCATCATCACCACTCCTCCAAGCACATTAAGCAAATTTCAAACCGCTTAGCCAAAACCATAGGACATTTAGAAGCCATTAAAAAAATGGTCGAAAGCGACAAAGACTGCAGCGAAATTCTAATCCAACTCTCCGCCGTTAAATCCGCCGTTAATAACACTGCCACCGCCATTTTAAAGGAACATTTATCCCACTGCCTTATTCACGCTTTAGAAGAAAATGATCATAAAAGTTTAGAGGATTTGCATAAGGCTATTGATATGTTTGTAAAGTAAATTAAAAAAAATTATTAAAATAACTTGATATTAATAGACTAAAGTTATATAATACTTCCATTATAAAACTAAAAGGAGCTATTATGGCAAATTTACAAGATTTTCTCACAGATTCTATGCTTTCAAATGTTGAAAGTGCAGTCTCTTTAGCGATACATAGTAAAAATAGCGAAGTAGTCCCACTTCATCTTTTGTGGGCTTTAGCGGTGGATAGCACGAGCCTACTTTCTCAAATTTGTAATAAACTTAACATTTCAAAAGAAGCCCTAGAGCTTGAGCTTAAAAGTCAAATTTCTACCCTAGCTACAAGCTCAAATGTAAGCAGAGATAATATAAGAATTTCAAACGAACTTTTAAATTCCTTAGAAAATGCTAAGGGTTTAATGAGTGCAAACGGCGATAGTTATTTAAGTGTAGATACTTATCTTATAGCAGAAAGCAAGCGTTCTCCCATTAAAGAGCTTTTAGCTAAATTTATGGATTTAAACGAGCTTAAAAAAGAATTAGAGCTTTTAAGGGCAGGGCGTAAGATAGAAAGTAAAACAAGCGAAGATACTATGGACGCTCTTAATAAATTTGGCATAGACTTAACGCAAAAAGCTCAGCAAAATGAGCTTGACCCTATCATAGGTAGAGAAGAAGAGATAGAAAGAACTATGCAAATTCTCATTAGAAAAAGTAAAAATAATCCTATCTTACTAGGCGAACCGGGTGTTGGTAAAACAGCCATTGTAGAAGCCTTAGCACAAAGGATAGTGAAAAAAGATGTCCCCACTTCCTTACAAAATAAACGCCTCATCGCCCTTGATATGAGTGCCTTAATCGCCGGAGCAAAGTATAGAGGCGAATTTGAAGACAGGCTTAAAAGCGTGGTTGATGAAGTGATAAAAAGTAAAAATGTGATTTTATTTATCGATGAAATTCATACCATAGTAGGAGCAGGGGCTAGCGAGGGCAGTATGGATGCGGCAAATATCCTAAAACCAGCCCTAGCAAGAGGCGAACTTCACACCATAGGAGCGACTACGCTTAAAGAATATCGCAAGTATTTTGAAAAAGACGCCGCACTTCAACGCCGCTTTCAGCCCGTAAGTGTGAGTGAGCCAAGCATTAATGAAGCCTTAGCGATGTTAAGAGGCATTAAAGAAAAGCTTGAAATTCATCATAATGTAAGCATTACAGACTCCGCCCTAGTTGCAGCGGCAAAGCTTTCTAAGCGTTATATAAATGATCGCTTTTTGCCTGATAAGGCGATTGACCTCATTGACGAGGCTGCGGCTGAGCTTAAAATGCAAATAGAAAGTGAGCCAAGCTCCTTGAGAAAGGTAAGAAAGGAACTAGAAACCTTAGAGGTCGAAAAAGAAGCACTTAAAATGGAGCAAAATGAAGCAAATGAGAAAAGATTAGAGGAAATTGCCAAAGAATTGGCAAATTTAAAAGAGGAGCAAAACGCCCTAAACGCCCAGTTTGAAAACGAAAAAAGCGTATTTGATAGTATAAGCGTTAAGAAAAAGGAAATTGATAGCCTAAAAAACGAAGCAAATTTAGCGAAAAACAAGGGCGATTTTCAAAAAGCCGCCGAGTTAGAATACGGACAAATTCCAAGCCTAGAAAAAGAAGTCTTAAGCCTTGAAGAAAAATGGCAGCTTTTAAGTCAAAAGGGTGTCTTGCTTAAGAATAAAGTTGATGAAGACCTAGTCGCAGGAATTTTAAGCAAATGGACAGGCATATCCGTGCAAAAAATGCTAAAAAGTGAAAAGCAAAAATTCCTAGAGGTTGAAAAATATTTAAAAGAAAGTGTCGTAGGACAAGATAGGGCTTTAAACGCCTTAGCCAAGGCGATAAAACGCAACAAAGCAGGACTAAACGAGGGCAGCAAACCCATAGGAAGCTTTTTGTTCTTAGGACCAACAGGCGTGGGTAAAACGCAATCTGCCAAGGCTTTAGCGAAGTTTTTATTTGACGATGAAAAAGCAATGATTCGTTTTGATATGAGCGAATTTATGGAAAAACATAGCGTTTCACGCTTACTTGGTGCACCTCCGGGCTACATAGGGCATGAAGAGGGCGGAGAGCTTACTGAAGCTGTGAGGAGAAAGCCTTATAGTGTGATTTTATTTGACGAGGTAGAAAAAGCACATAAAGATGTTTTCAACATACTTTTAGGCATATTAGATGATGCAAGGGCTACCGATAGCAAGGGCGTGAGTGTGGATTTTAAAAACACTATTATTATCTTAACCTCCAACATCGCCTCAAGTGCCATTATGAATTTAAAAGGCAAAGAGCAAGAAGAAGCCGTAAAAGCAGAGCTTAAAAGTTTTTTTAAGCCCGAATTTTTAAACCGCCTTGATGAGATTATCACTTTTAACCCACTGGGCGAAAGTGAAGCGTATGAAATCGTCAAACTTCTCTTTAAAGATCTGCAAAAAAGCCTAGAAAACAAGGGCTTAAAAGCGACTTTAAGCAACGAAGCGGCTAAATTTATAGCTAAAGAGGGCTTTGATGAGGACTTTGGTGCTAGACCTCTTAAAAGAGCCATTTATGATAAGATAGAGGATAAACTAAGCGATATGATTTTAAGCGATACATTAAGCCTAAACGATACCATAAGCATAGATTTAAAAGAAAATGAAATAGTGATAAATAAAATTTAATATTATTTACTTATCATTAAGCTTTTAAATTTATCATTTCATCGTGTAAATTAAACATTCATAAGAACTCCTTAAAAGCCCTAGTTTAAAGCTCTGGGGCTTTATTTCTTATCTTTTTCTTTCTTGTTATTTTTGAATTTTAAGTCTTATTTAAGTAAAAAAGCTCATTTATATGCTATAATTTCGCCGTTTTATATCTTATTTTTAAGGAGAATTCTCATGAAACTAGTTAAACTTAGTTTAGTTGCAGCTCTTGCTGCGGGTGCTTTCTCAGTGGCGAATGCTGCTCCACTAGAAGAAGTGATTAAAGATATCGATGTATCTGGTGTTTTAAGATACCGCTATGAGTCAGGTAACATTGATAGTAAAGATGTTGCTGGTATGGATGGTGACTTATTAAATAAAAGTAAGCAGAACCACAAATATAGAGCACAAATCAACTTCAACGCTGCGATAGCTGATAACTTCAAAGCTTTCGTTCAATTAGACTATAATGCTAAGGACGGAGGTTACGGTACTCAGTATGGCACCATTAATAAAGGACAGCAAACTGAAACAACACATTTCTACAATGAGAGTGTTACAAAGCAAGGTTTAAACGTTCGCCAACTTTATTTAACTTATACAAATGAAGACTTCGCAACTAGCGTTATTGCAGGTAAGCAACAGCTTAACACTATCTGGACTGACAATGGCGTAGATGGTCTTGTTGGCACAGGTATCAAAGTGCTTAATAACAGCTTTGATGGCTTAACTCTTGCAGCTTTTGCGGTAGATAGCTTCAATTTTGATGAGCAACTCGGTGATGTAACACCATTATTTGCTGAAATCGGCAATTTTAATACTCAAGTCCCAGCAACAGCAGAAGTTACACATATTAAAGTAGGTAACCTTTATGGTGGTGCTGCTATCGCTTCTTATGAAGTTTTCGGCGGACAACTTGACTCTCAACTATGGGGTGCTTACTGGGATATGGTGGGTGCTTTTTATGCTTTAGATTTAGCTTATGGCACAACTATCTTTAGCGACATCAACTGGAAGCTTAATGGTGCTTATTTAGGAAACTACCTAGATAAAACTGATATTGAAAATGGTAATTTCTTTGCTTTAAGAGGCACTATGGAATGGAATGGCTTTGACGCTAGCCTAGGTGGTTTATACTATGGTGATAAAGAGCAAGCTACATTAACAATAATTGAAGATCAAGGTAATTTAGGGCATCTTCTTGCTGGTCAAGAAATTTTCTACACTGAAGGTTCAAACCTAAATGGCGATTATGGTCAAAATACTTTTGGTTACCTAACTGCTGGTTATACTTTTAACGAAGTATTGCGTTTAGGTGCAGATTTCGTTTATGGTGGAACTAAGACAAATGACCACATGAGCGGTGGTGAGAAAATGGAAGCTGTTGCAAGAGTAGATTATAAATACTCTCCAAAACTATCTTTCCAAGCTTGGTATTCTTACCTAAATGTTGATAGAGATGCAAACGGTGAGGGTAAAAAGGATACTGTAAGACTTCAAGCTCTTTACAAGTTTTAATTTTTATGGTATAATGCCATTTATCCACCCAGCCCCCTCCCTTTTAGCTGGGTGGTCAGCCCCTGCCCCCAGGGGCTTTTTTCGTTCTAAGCATATAAAATCCTAAAGATAACAATTATCCAAGACTTAGTTAAAAAATTATTCCCCTTTTTTATTTTCTTAGAAATAATAAGAATTTTGCATTTTATGATTTTATAAAACTTTTAGCAAATTATCCTCCACGCTATAAAATCTAGTTTTTATCCACCTCACTTACTGCCACATTTCCAGCCACTACACGAGAACTTACAGCAACTTTAAGCCCTTTAGCTAAAAGCTCTTTTAAAACTTCTTTTTGTGCTTCGTGTATGCTTACTATACCTTATGAATACGCAATGTGTTTTTGAGCGAATTTAAAATTAAACAATGTAAAGTTTGAACATAGGCTCTTTATGAGCCTATGTTTTAGTATTTTAAGAAATACTCTTGAATTTTCTTAGGATCGTTAGTCTTAGTTAAAGCCAACATTAGTAAAATTCTAGCTTTTTGTGGATTTAAATCTTCCGCACTGATGAAACCTAGCTTTTTATCAGCCTCACTTACTGCCACATTTCCAGCTACTACACGAGAGCTAACGGCAACTTTAAGCCCTTTAGCTAAAAGCTCTTTTAAAACTTCTTTTTGTGCTTCGTGTATGCTACCAGCACCACTTCCAGCGACTACTATACCTTTTGTGCCATTTTCAAATAAAGCCTTAGCAGCCACTGCACTGCCATCATTTGAATAGGTATAAAGAATATCTACTTTTGGTAATTCTTTAAGATTTTTCACATCAAAAGGTGCTTTTTTAGTGTGTGCTTTTGCGACATTGTTATAAAAATAAACTTTACCATCTACGATATAGCCTAAATCTCCAAAATCAGGCGAAGAGAAAGCATCGACATTTAAAGTATGTGTTTTTACCACACCTCTAGCACTTTGAATTTTATCATTCATAGCGACCATTACGCCTTTACCTTTAGCGTTTTTATCGGCTGCTAGAGCAACTGCATTGTAAAGATTTTTAGGACCATCAGCACTTATGGCTGTGCTTGGACGCATAGCACCAACTAAAACGACAGGCTTATCGCTTTTAATGGTTAAATTTAAAAAATAAGCCGTCTCCTCCATAGTGTCCGTTCCGTGAGTGATCACCACGCCATCAACTCCACTTGCGAAAAGTTTGTTAATCTCTTGTGCGAGTTTGAGTTGAATTTCATCACGCATATTTGAGCTGTCGATATTTGCGATTTGCTGACCTTGAATTTTCGCTAAATTTTGAATTTCAGGCACTGCTTTAATCAGCACATCAACACCTACAACACCAGCCGTATAGCCAGTAGTAGCAACCGCACTATCGATAGACCCTGCTATCGTTCCCCCTGTGGCTAAAATAGCAACTTTTGGCTTCGCTTCCGCCATACTCGCCCCTACTATGAAAAATGCAATCATACAAAGCAATAGTTTCTTCATATGTGCCTCCTTTAAGAATTTATCTCATCTTTGCGATGAAATATGCTTAATTTTAGCAAAAAAAAATCAATTTTAAATTTAAATTACTATTTTTTAATATAATAGCAATTTAAAGTCTTTAATATAGGAGAATTGTATGACTAAAGAAGAGATTAAAGAGCTTGTGAATTTGTTTGCTGAGGCAAATATTAGCAAGATTAAGATTAAGGAGCAAGACGGCTTTGAGATTGAACTTGAAAGGGATATGTGCTGTGATACTCCAACCCCTGTTTGTCCTCCCTCTGCTACTCCTCAACCTATTAATGTCAATGTCGTTAATGAAACCCATCACACCCCAACTAAAAATAATCAACCAAGCATTACAAGCCCTATGGTAGGCACTTTCTACCAAGCACCAAGCCCAGGTGCAGCACCTTTTGTCAAAGCGGGGACTAATGTGAAAAAGGGCGATACGATAGCCATTATCGAGGCGATGAAGATTATGAATGAGATTGAAGCGGAGTTTGATTGCCGTATCGTTGAAGTTTTAGTTGCGGACGGACAGCCTGTGGAATTTGGTATGCCTTTATTTGCAGTGGAGAAACTATAAATGGAAATTAAAAGCGTTTTAATAGCAAATCGCGGTGAAATCGCTCTAAGAGCCTTAAGGACGATTAAAGAAATGGGAAAAAGGGCTATTTGCGTCTATTCTGAAGCAGATAAAAACGCCCTTTATCTCAAATACGCTGACGCAAATATCTGCATAGGTAAGGCAAGAAGTGCGGAGAGTTATCTTAATATCCCTGCCATTATCACAGCGGCAGAAATTGCGGAGGCAGATGCGATTTTCCCTGGATATGGCTTTTTAAGTGAGAATCAAAATTTCGTTGAAATTTGTGCCAAACATAATCTTAAATTCATAGGTCCTTCAGTGGAGGCGATGAATTTAATGAGTGATAAAAGCAAGGCAAAACAAGTTATGCAAAGGGCTGGTGTGCCTGTGATACCCGGAAGTGATGGGGCTTTAGCTGGGGCAGAAGCTGCGAAAAAACTTGCAAAAGAAATAGGCTATCCCGTTATTTTAAAAGCGGCTGCTGGAGGCGGTGGGCGTGGTATGCGTGTGGTGGATAATGAAAAAGATTTAGAAAAAGCATACTGGTCAGCTGAAAGTGAGGCGATGACGGCTTTTGGGGACGGGACGATGTATATGGAAAAATATATCCAAAATCCTCGCCATATCGAAGTGCAAGTTGTAGGAGATAGCTTTGGCAATGTCATACACATAGGCGAGAGAGATTGCTCTATGCAAAGGCGTCATCAAAAGCTTATCGAGGAGAGTCCTGCCATTTTGCTTGATGAAAAAACTAGGACAAGACTCCACGAAACGGCGGTAAAAGCGGCAAAAGCCATAGGCTATGAGGGAGCTGGGACTTTCGAATTTTTGGTAGATAAAAATTTGGATTTTTATTTTATAGAAATGAATACGCGTTTGCAAGTTGAACACTGCGTAAGTGAAATGGTAAGCGGTATAGACATCATAGAATTGATGATAAAGGTTGCCGAGGGCTATGCCTTGCCTCCACAAGAAAGCATTAAATTACGCGGCCATAGCATAGAATGTAGAATCACAGCCGAAGATAGCAAGACCTTTTTGCCAAGTCCGGGTAAAATTACCAAATATATCCCACCAGCAGGGCGTAATGTGAGAATGGAAAGCCATTGTTATGAGGGCTATGCTGTGCCGCCTTATTATGACTCGATGATAGGCAAACTTGTCGTGTGGGGAGAGGATAGAAACACGGCTATTTCTAAGATGAAAGTGGCTTTAAATGAACTCATTGTTGGGGGGATTAAAACCACGCGTGATTTTCATCTTTCTATGATGGAAAATCCAGATTTTATCAATAATAGCTACGATACGAACTACCTCGCAAGACATTGAATTTGTAGCCTTAGGGCTACAATGTTAAGTTTATATTTTTGCGATAGGTTTTATTAATTTCAATAGGCTTTAAACAATTTTAAAAATTTTTGTTTTGGTGTGTTTGTTTGCTTGTAAGTTGTGATGTGAAATGCTGCTTAAATTATGATTTGTTATTGATATATTATTAATATAAATTTAATAATTACTTAATAATAATTTATTTTTTAATGCTAAAACTAAATTTCCTCATAAATCTTTAGCACAAATTTTTTACCTTTGTGATAGAAAAAAGCAGGGAAGTCTTCGTTTGAGCAAATGCGTAAAAGATTAAATTGCTCTTTTAAACTTTTATCGATGTTTAATTTGCTATCTTTAGGGCTTCTTTTAGGGTAAAAGCTCTCTACACCACTTTGCTTTTTTGGCTTTAAATTGGGATAAAGTTTTAAAAAATCTTCACAAAGCTCTAAACTAAAAAAAGCTTGTTTAGCTCTTAATTCCTCATAAAGCTCATCGCCTCTAAGCTTAAGCGTTTTTTGTAGGTAAATGTCCCCGCTATCTACCCCCACACCTGCTTCAAAAAGCGTGAAAACAATGTCATTTTTACCCTCTAAAATTTGATGAAACATAGGCGACCAACCCTTTCCTTGCGGGAGTTTGGAAGCGTGTATGATGAGATTGTGTTGATTAAGGCTTAATAAATTTGGCGAAATAATTTTATGATAAGATAAAATGAAAACGACCTCATAGCCCCTTACTTTCTCGTATGTATCAAAAAAATCCGCTCCAAGTCTTTTTGCAAATTCTAAAGCCTTTTCGTAAAACCATTGCTTAGGAGAAGTTACGAGGGCGATTTTCACGAAGCCCTCCTTAAAGGGTTATGATAAAGGGCTACCCCCCCCCCCCCCGTATTTTACAAACATAAAGCATTTTTTCGTCCTCATTGATGATTTCAAAGCCATTTTTAAGATACAAAGTTAAAGCCTTTTCATTTGTCTTAAGCACGCAAGCATTAAGCTTTTGCACCTTTAAATGTGTAAAAGCATAGTTTAAAACTTCATTCATTAAAAACTGCCCTACGCCTTTTACACAGGGCTTTGCATAAAGTCCAAATTCACAAGTTTGAAGACTGATATTGAAAAGATGTATCACGCCTATGCTCTGTCCCTCTTTAAAAACTACAAAATAACGCTTACTGATATCATTTTTAAGGCTCTTTACAAATTGCAAATGTTCCTCTAGGCTAATATTTTGCGTTTTCATAAAAGCTGCCACGCTTTTATCATTACGCCATTTTAAAAGCTCCTTAAGCTCGTTTTCACTAAGAGAGATAAAATTTCTAAGCTCTATCATCGATATTCCACTTCATAGTTTTTTTCTAAAAGCCACTGGGCGAGTTTTTCTTGATTTTTCTGGGTGCAAATGGCTTTAAAATTCGCCTTTAAAAGTAAGGCTTCATTGACTAAACTTGAAGCTTGGATAATGAGTTTTTTACTTTCATTCATCGTCTTAGCAAAATGTTTTAAATCCACCGCCAAAGTGATATTTGCCTCATTTTGCTCTAAATGCTTTAGGGCTTTTAAATTTTTATTTGCACTTGTCGTGACGATGAGAATTTTTAGGCTTTTGGGAAGATCAAGTGCAAGTTTGGCGGAGAGATTTTTACTATCTGTGCCACCCATACAAATGAAAATATCCCAGATTTTCTTACGCTTAATCCTTGCCTCCTCATAAAATTCCTCCCTGATTAAAGCATAAGAAAAACCGCACCTAAGCTCACAAGTAGCAGGAACTAAATTTTTATAAAACGAGGCTTTTGCATAGGCATTGACATTAAGCAAAATATCACAAAAATGAGGTTTTAACTCATCATCAAAGCTTAAAATTTGCACCTCACACAACGCCTTAATCGCCCTTTCATCTTGCTCACTAAAATCATAATGATCAAGCACTAAAAGTTCAAAATTCTCCTCTTTAATCAACTCACAAAGTTCATCTAAACTTGCTCCCTCAAGCAAAAAAACCTCATTAGGAATTTTTTCTATGATATTTCCCTCAAGCTCCAAACAAGCAAAGCTTACCTCGTGTCCTAGCTTTTCATACTGCCTTGCTAAAATAAGACAACGCTGTATGTGTCCGTGTCCTAGCTTAAAAGAACTATCCGCACGAATGAGAATTTTCACAGCAATGCCTTATTTAACGCAAAAAGTTTTTTTGCAAATTCTAAATCCTGTGGCGTGTCAATGTCACAAACCAAATTTCTTGCTAAGACATACACGCTAGAATTAGGCGTGAAAATCATCTCTTCCTTAAGCCACGCTTCTTTTTTACCAAAATAAAACGCCCCCGCATCGTGATACGCCCTTTCTAAATCCTGCGAGCGTGCAAAATACTGACTCTCATCAAACATATAAACTTTTTTTTCTTTTAAATAAAACGCCCTTTGTATAGGATAGTCAAATTCCACAGCACTAAACAAAAAGCTAAAATCACTCTTAATAAATTCTTCATAAGCCTCTTTTAAAAGCTTTGCATTAAGTAAGGGAGCAGTAGCGTAAAGACAGCAAATATTTTCATATCCAGCCCCTATTTTTTCGCTAACGCTTTTTATAACCTTAGAGCTTGAGCTAAAATCATCACTTAGCTCCTTTTCCCTCATCAAAGCCCTCGCCCCAAAAGTCTCTGCCACTTGCAAAATTTCTTCATCATCACTAGAAACCACAACTTCCTCAAAAACACCTGAATTTAGGGCATTTTCTATGCTATAACTCATCAAGGGTTTGCCACAAAAATCAATAATATTTTTTCTTGGAATTCGCTTAGAGCCTCCACGCGCTGGGATAATGCAAAGATTTTTCACCGCTTTAAAGCCTCTGCGATTAATTCAAGAGGGCTTTTAAAAATCGCCTTGCTTTGATTTTGTGTGAGGGCGTTTGAAATTTGCATTCTACAAGCAGAACACTCCGCACTTACCACACTAGCACCGCTTTCATCTATCATTTTAGCTTTTTTAAATCCTACTTTTAAGGTATTTTCATAATAATCACTTTGCATACTCACGCCCCCAAAACCGCAACAAGCATTAGAATCACTCATCTCAACAAAGCGGTAATTTGCTTTTAAAAATTCACGCGGTTCTTTAAAAACTCCTTGCATTTTCCTCGCGTGGCAAGGGTCGTGATAAGTCAAAAGTAAATCTTTTTTTCCCTTAGTTTTTAAAAGCTCTAAAAGGGGTGTTTTTTCATAAAAATACCAAGTTGCAAGCTTGATTTTAGGAGCGATTTTAGCCGCTCTTTTAGCCCACTGCTCCTCTTTTATCATCGTAAAAAAATGCTCCAAATCCACACTTAACATCGCCGAGCAAGTCGCTTCAGGAGTGATGATATACTCCACACTTTCAAGCTTTTTTTCAAAATACTCCACATTTTTTTTTGCTAGAATTTCAAGGCTTTTAAAATCCCCTGTAAAAAAATGTGGCGCCCCACAGCAAACTTGTCCTTTCATCAAATCGACATTAATTTTAAGCTCTTTAGCTATGCTAAGCACGGCTTTTGCACTCTCTATATAAAAATAATTTGCCAAACAGCCCACAAAAAAACCAACGCTTTTTTCTCCGCCATTATCGATAAATTCGGTGTTTTGATTTAAAAAGCTTTTTTGCTTAAAACTAGGCAAAAGCCTGCCTTTTTTGATAAAGGGTAAAGAAAAACGCGCCTTCATACCAGAATTTTGCAAAGCAAAAGCACAGCTTTGAAATACAAAACCAAATTTAGCTGCTATATCAAGGGCTTTTCGCCTGCGTAAAAAATAAAGCAAAAGTCTTTTATACCACGCTATGCCAAATTTCTTAGCGATGTCATAACGCACCGCCTCAATGGCATTATCAACCCTAATGTGCGAGGGGCAAACCTCCACGCAATTCGTGCATAAAAAGCAGGATTCAAAAACCCTTTTTGCCTCTTTATCAAGCTCTAAATTTCCCTCTTTATAGGCGGCTAAAAGGTCTAAAAAACCACGCGGAGAATTTATCTCATCGCGTTTGATTTGATGAATAGTGCAAGTAGGGATACATTTACCGCATTTTACGCAGCTTTGAGAAAATTTTGTAAAGTCCATTATAAAGTCTTTGAAAATACTTTTTTTTCTTCGCTAATGTTTTTTAAATACGCATCAAAACACATTGCGATATTTCTTATAAGCATTGTGCCTGTTTCATTGACCTTAATGAAATCATCTTCAATACTTACAAACTCATCATATTCCTTAAGTGCTTTTAAATCCTCTTTAAAATACGCCTTAAAATCAATGCCAAATTCCCTCTCTATCTCCTTAATATCTAGCTTAAAATTTGCCATCAAAGCCATAATAACAGCCTTTCTAAGCCTATCATCATCACTAAGTAAAACACCCCTTTCAAAAGGCAAAACACCCCTTTCAATCGCCTCTTCATAGGATTTTAAATCCTTGAAATTTTGTGCATAATAATTTTGCCCCTCACCTATGCTAGTTAGTCCAACGCCCACTAAATCCACACCCCCCTTAGTCGTGTAGCCTTGAAAATTTCTATGCAAGGTATTATCCTTTAAAGCCTTAAAAAGCTCATCATCTTCCTTAGCAAAATGGTCCATTCCTATCATTTTATAGTGATTTTGCCCCAAAAATTGCTCACAATATTCTAAAATTTGCAATTTCACATCAGGGCTTGGTAGGGTATTTTCGTCAAATTTTCGCATATTTTTCTTAAGCCACGGCACATGTGCGTAATTAAAAATCGCCAAGCGGTCAGGGTCTAAAAGCAAAATTTTGTCTAAGGTTTGCTTAAAACTTTGCAAATTTTGAAAGGGTAAGCCATAAATTAAATCGATATTAACGGACTTTATCCCCCTGTTTCGCACCTTTAAAAGTGCTTCTTTTGTCAAATCAAAAGGTTGAATTCTATGAATTTCTTTTTGCACTCTTTCGTCAAAATCCTGCACCCCAAAGCTAATGCGGTTAAAGCCATTTTGCACCAAAACATCGGCTTGTGCGTCATTGAAAAAACGCGGGTCTATCTCACAGCTTAGCTCGGCTTCTTCGTCAAAATAGGGGAAAATGCTTTTAATTTTTAAGATCAAGCTTTCTAATTCCTCAGCAGAAAAAAATGTCGGTGTGCCGCCTCCAAAGTGCATTTGAACAACTTTTTTTTGTGTGTCTAAGAGAGAACTTAAAATTTCAAGCTCTCTAAAAAGATATTTTAAATAACGCTTTTTACTTTCTTCTTTAGCCGTGTAAATGACATTGCACCCACAAAAATAGCAAGCACTCCTACAAAAAGGCAGATGAAAATATAAAGAAAGATTGCGTTTTGATTCTTTTAAGCATTTTAAATACTCTTCATAGCTAAATTTTGTGCTAAATTCCACAGCCGTTGGGTAGGAAGTGTAACGCGGACCAGCCTTAGAATACTTTACAAAGGCCTTATAATCTTTCATTTTGCAAACTCTCCATCATCATATTCATATCGATAAATAAATTTGGGTGTTCTTTTTTAATGTCTTCGAGTAAGCGGTCTAAATCGACATTAGTCCTAGCTACCCCAGTAACACTTACAATCCTTTCAACAGCGTCCATCGCCACAGCCCAAGCGTCATTAAAATCCACAGGCATTTGCTGATAAATCGCCTTTTCAAGCCTTAATTCAAAAATTTCTTTTTGATTTTTCTTAATGGTATCTAGCAAATTATTAAGACTACGCAAAGAAGTTAGCGCATGTGTGCCACCATCTTCATCGATGATAAACCAAGGCTCGACTCTATTAAGCTTGCTATTTTTAAGCCTTAGTCTATACTCATTTTCTTCAGGAAGCATTTCAAAAATCGTCAAATCTCGCTTTTTCATACCTAAATACTTGCTAAAATCATTAATCTCCGCCACAGCACCTTTTGGTTTTTTTGTTATGGTTTTTTTAATTTCTTTCATTTTTCTCTCTCCAAAAAACACAATAAAGCCTTTACAACAAAAAGGCGGTTTCTCGCCTCCTCAAAAATCACCTCGCTGTGTAACTCAAACAGCTCCTCACTCACCTCATAGCCCCTATAAGCGGGTAAGCAATGAAGCAAAATCGCATCTTTTTTCGCTACACTCATCGCATCTTTATCGATGATAAAGCCCTCAAAATCCTTGATTTTCCGCTCCTTTTGCTCCTCTTCACCCATAGAAATCCAAGTATCCGTAATCACAACTTCCTTATCCTTGATAGCCTCGAATTTATCATTTGTAAGAGTGATTTTCGCTCCGCTTTTTTTCGCATTTTCTTTCGCAAATTCCAAAATTTCAGGGCGAATGTGATAGTTTTTAGGTAAAGCAATGCTTAATTCATAGCCTAGTATTGAAGCGGCGATAAGCCAAGAATTACACATATTATTACTATCTCCTACAAAGGCTATTTGACCTTCTTTTTGATACTCTTGCATTGTTAGCAAGTCACCTAAAATTTGCGTAGGGTGGTATAAATCACTCAAAGCATTAATCACGGGTGCTTTTGAGTATTTAGCAAATTCCTCCAAACTTGCGTGGCGATTAACCCTAAGCATTACAAAATCGACCATAGAGCCTATAACTCTCGCCGTATCCTTAATAGGCTCTCCTCTACTAAGCTGCAAATCATTAGCATTTAAAAATAAAGCCTTTCCACCAAGCTCTGTAATGGCTAATTCAAAAGCCATTCTCGTGCGTGTGGAATTTTTTTCAAAAATCATAGCCAAAGTTTTATCTATCAAAAGTTTTTCGGGCTTTTGCTTTAAAATTTTAGCGTGATGAATCAGGGCTAAAATTTCTTCTTTGCTAAAATCTTTTAGGCTTAAAAAATGTCTCACGCTTCTTTCCTTAAAATTTGTGCGATTTCTTTAGTGTGATAAGTGATGATAAGCTTTGCGCCCGCTCTTTTAAAGGCTATCATCGTCTCCATAAGCATTTTTTCATAATCAATCACCCCAGCCCTCTTAGCGGCTTGAAACATTGCATATTCGCCACTTACATTATAAACGCAAAGCGGTAAATTTGTATTTTGCGAAAGCTCTTTTACCACATCTAAATACGCAAGGGCAGGTTTTACCATTAAAATGTCCGCTCCTTGTGCTTCATCTTCTAGGCTTTCCATTAGGGCTTCTTTGCCGTTGTGAAAGTCCATTTGATAGCTTTTTCTATCTCCATAACTTGGGGCGGAATTTGCCACCTCTCTAAAAGGTCCATAATAACTTGACGCAAATTTAGTCGAATAGCTCATAAGAGGCAAGTTTTCATATCCAGCCTCATCTAAAGCCTCGCGTAAGCTAAGGATAATGCCGTCCATCATTCCGCTTGGTGCTATCATATCAACGCCTGCTTTAGCGTGGATAAGGGCTTGTTTAGCTGAAAGCTCCAAAGTCGCGTCATTATCCACACTTTTACTTTTTGGCTCTATGATGCCACAATGTCCGTGTTCTGTATATTCACAAAAGCACAAATCGCTAATGATAAAAAGCTGCGGATACTCCTTTTTAATAGCCCTAATAGTCCTTGCAATGAGGCCATTTTCATCTAACGCTTCACTTCCACAACTATCCTTTTTTTCCTCCTCTATCACACCAAAAAGAATAATGGCTTTAATGTCTAGCTTTACAAGTTCCTCGCACTCTTTTAAAATCATATCTAAACTCATTTGAAATACGCCGTTCATAGAGGAAATTTCATTTTTAACTCCACTTCCCTCCACGACAAAAAGAGGATAGATTAAATCGCGAAGTTCTAAAGAATTTTCCCTTAACATTTCTCTTAAATTTGCATTTAGTCTTAATCTTCTAAATCTTTTAAACATAATTTGCCTTTTTTTTGTTAAAATCCAATTTTAACATAAATTAATTAAAGGTTATCAATGGAAATTAAAATTTCAAAAATTGCAAATTTACCAAGCAAATGGGGGAATTTTCAAATTCAAAGCTTTAAAGAGGGAGAAAAAGAACATCTTTGCATTTTTAAGGGAAAGCCTAGTGATATTTTAAATTTAAGAATTCATTCAGAATGCCTCACTGGCGATGGTTTGGGAAGTTTAAAATGTGATTGCGGTGAGCAACTTGAATTTGCCCTAAAATACATCGAAAAAAACGGCGGTATGGTGATTTACTTAAGGCAAGAGGGGCGTAATATCGGGCTTTTTAATAAGGTCAATGCTTACGCCTTGCAAGATGAGGGTTTAAATACCATAGAAGCAAACGAGCATCTAGGCTTTAAGCCTGATGAGAGGACTTATGAGGTGGTGGATTTCATACTAAATTATTATCAAATTTCGCAAATTAATCTCATCACAAATAATCCCAACAAGCTTAATTTTTTAAAAACAAAGCTTATTAAACGCATTCCTATACTTATCAAAAGTAATGAATTTAACGATGCTTATCTTAAAATCAAGCAAGATTCTATGGGACATTTAAAGTGAAATTTTTGCCAGATTATGACAAAAAATTTTTTGAAAAAAGGGTGGAAATTTATAAAAATTTGCTTAAAAAATTTAATCAAATTCACAATCTCACCCATTTTAAAAACATCGATGAGAACATACAAGATAGCATAGAAATTTTAAATTTCATCGACCTTACAAAGGCTCAAAATATCATTGATATAGGAAGTGGGGCGGGCTTTCCTGCTATTTTTTTAAGCTTTTTACTTGATAGTCATTTTACTCTTTTTGAGCCAAATGCCAAAAAAGCTGCCTTTTTAAGAAGTGTAAAGATAGAATGTGAGCTTAAAAATCTTACCATTTTTAAAGAAAAAGTTCAAAATCATAAAGCACAATTTAAGGCTGATTTTATCACATCAAGAGCCTTGATGAAGGCAAAAAATTTGATCCAAATTTGTCAAAATTTAAGCGATGAAAATACAATCTTTGTTCTTTATAAAGGAAGCGAAGCCCAAAAAGAAATGCAAGACTTTAAGCACTATCAAATTTTATGAAAATAAATGGCGTAAATACTGCGTTTTTACGCTTAAAAATTCATTATGAAACTAATGCTTTGCGTAGTTGCTCTATAAACTTTTTATTTCATTTTTATTTATTATCATTTTTTAATATAATCGTCTAATTTTAATAGCTTAGGAGTTAAATTTGAAAGCATTGCAAAACCTTAGCGAAGAAGACACCAAAAAGCGTTATATTGAACCTGCTTTAAGCAAAGTGGGCTGGGATTTTGAATTTATTAAAATGGAATATGGAGTAAAAGCTAAAGATTATGAATTTAGCGAGGGCAAAATTGACATCAAAACAGGCAAAAGAGATAAAAGCACCATAAAAAAGGCTGATTATGTGCTTTTTCACAATGGAATCATTCTTGCAGTTTTAGAGGCAAAAGCCTATAAATACGAAGATAGCGAGGGGATAGAACAAGCGAAAAACTATGCCAAAGCACTTAAAGCCCCCTTTGCCTTTTCTAGTAGTGGCAAGGGCTTTGTAAAATACACGCTTACAAAAGATTTTAAGGGGGTAGCAAAAGAGAATTTACCCCTTAATGCTTTCCCAAGCCCACAAGAGCTTTATGAAGCCTACAAAAAATGGCAAAATCTCACAAATGACAATCTTTTACAAACGCATTGTGATTTAAGCCAAACAACACCGCGTTATTATCAAAACAACGCCATAAACGCCGCCCTAATCGCCGCACAAAAAGGACAAAATAGAATCTTACTCGTCCTTGCCACAGGCACGGGCAAAACTCTCATCGCCTATCAAATCGCCCACCGCCTTTTTAACCAAATCTTGCCAAATGGCAAAAAGATAGAGAAAATTCTCTACCTAGCTGATAGAAATGAGCTTATAAACACCGACACCACAAGGACTTTTAAAAGCTTTGCCAAAGGCATTTATAAGATAGAAAATCGTAATTTTAAAAGCGGGTATAGTTTGTATTTTGGAATCTATCAGCAATTTATCAGCGGTAGTGAAGAAAATGGCGATAAAAAAGAGCATTATAAAGCCTTAAAGCCGGACTTTTTTGACCTTATTTTTATCGATGAGTGCCACAGAGGCAGTGCTAGGGCGGATTCTACTTGGCGTGAGATCTTAGAGTATTTTAGCTCCGCACTGCAAATTGGTATGACTGCCACGCCTAAATATAATAAAGAGCAAAGAGAGAGCCAAGAGATAGGAGAGCTAGAAGAAAGAGAAGATGATAATATAGATTATTTCGGCGAGCCGGTGTATCAATACAGCTTACAACAAGGCATAGAAGATGGCTATTTAGCCCCCTTTTCTGTGGTAGAGTTGCTTTCAAATGTCGTGCAAGAGGGCTACACACCAGAGCTAGGTAAGCGTGATGAAGAGGGCAGAGAAATCCCACAAGAAACTTTTAACTCCCCAGATTTTAACCGCACAATTTATCTCAAACCTCAAATCCGCTTCGTTGCTAAAGAAGTGAGCAAATTTTTACACCACACCCTAAAAAATCCTTACGCTAAAACTATCATTTTCTGCGAAGACCAACGCCACGCCCTTTTGATGAAAGATGCCTTGCAAGATGAAAATAAGCAAGAAGTGGCAAAAGACTCTAACTATATTACACGCATAACAAGCGATGATAATTTAGGCAAAGCCCTGCTAGATAATTTTAAAAGCCAAACCAAACGCTACCCAGTCATCGCCACGACCTCCCAGCTTTTAAGCACAGGGGTAGATACACAAATGGTGCAAGTCATAGTCATTGATAAAATCGTGCGTGATAAAAGCCTATTTAAGCAAATGATAGGGCGAGGCACAAGACTCAATGAAGGCTTAGAATCTAGGGGCAAAACACATTTTTATGTGCTTGATTTCAAAGGCATTGCAAGGGATTTTTTAAACGACCCTGACTTTGATGGCGAGATAGAGTTTATCGGCACAGATGAGGTAACAAAACGAGAGAAAAAGCCAGAAAACACAAGCCAAGAGAATAAAAACAGCAAAGACAATAAAACCCAAACTAAAGAACCGCCGATAAAGCACACCATAGACGGCGAAGAGATAGAAATCTACACACAAAGCAAATCTGTCGCCATTTTACGCAATGTTAATGGCGTTTTGACATATATCACGCAAAGCATAGAGAGTTATAGTGGTGAAAAGCTTAAAAATACTAAAGCTTTTGAATCTTACCTTGACACCCTACGCACAGGCGATAAAGCCACGCGTGAAGAGCTTTTAGCTATGCTAGAGCAAAAGGGTATTTTTATCCAAGAATTAGGGCAAATGGATAAATTTAAAAACTGCGATGAATTTGACATTTTACTCTCCCTTGCTAAAGGTAGCCCCGCCCTAAGCCGCACACAAAGGGCAAAAAAGGCAAATAAATTCCTAGAATCTTTACAGCCAAAGGCTAGAGAGCTTTTAGAACTCTTACTTGAGAAATACGCACAAGGGGGCATTAACGAGCTAGATTCTAGTGTATTTGTCAATGAGCCTTTTGCTTCAAAGTATAATCTCACCACAATCGCACAGATTTTTAAAGAATATGGCGGAGTAAATGCAATACTACAAAATCTTAAAAACGCACTTTATAAGGAGGTAAGCTAATGCTAAATATCAAAAAACTTCAAAACATTATGCGTCAAGACGCAGGAGTTAATGGCGATGCACAAAGAATGGAGCAAATCGCGTGGATTTTATTCCTAAAGCTTTATGATTATTATGAAAAAGAATGGACTGCCCTAAATGAGATGAATGGCACGGAGTATCACTCTATAATCCCAGAGCATTTGTGTTGGGAGTCTTGGGCAGTGGGTGAAAAGTCCCCCACAGGCGAACCCTTACTCACATTTGTTAATAATGAGCTTTTCCCTACGCTAAAAGCCCTAAATATCACAGAATCCACTCCGTTAAATCAATCCATCGTGCGAAAAGTTTTTGAAGATTTAAACAACTATATGAAAGATGGCTATCTTTTACGCGAAGTGATAAATGAGATAGAATCTAGCCTTAAGATTCACAATAGACAAGATTTTAAAGAGCTTTGCAAAGTCTATGAAAGCTTTTTAAAAACCTTGCAAAGTGCAGGAAATGCCGGCGAGTTTTACACACCGCGCGCCGTTACAGAATTTATGGTAGAAATGCTTAGCCCAAAGCTAGGTGAGAGTGTGGCGGACTTAGCTTGTGGGACAGGGGGCTTTCTCATTTCAGCGGCACATTTTTTAGAAAAGCAAGTAAGTCTCACAAGTGAGCGAAAAGTCTTTGAAACAAGCTTTTATGGTGTAGAGAAAAAGTCCTTGCCCTTTTTGCTTTGTGCGACAAATTTACTCATTAATGGCATAGAAAATCCAAACCTAAAGCACGGCAATGCCTTTGAATTTAGCAATTTTGAAGACTTTGATATAAATCTTACAAAATACCCCAAATTTGACATTATTTTAATGAATCCCCCTTATGGTGGCAATGAGCGTGGTGATGATATTAAAAACTTCCCCCAAGAATACAAAAGCAGTGAAACGGCAGATTTATTTATGGCTCTCATTTTGCACAGACTTTCATACAAAGGCAAAGCCGCAGTCGTGCTACCTGATGGCTTTTTATTTGGTGCTGATAATGCAAAAATCAATCTCAAAAGAAAGCTTTTAAGTGATTTTAATCTCTACCTTATCTTGCGTTTGCCTAAAAGCGTTTTTGCCCCTTATACGAGCATTCCTACAAATTTACTTTTTTTCAATGCCGACCCACAAGGCACACAGCACACCCACTTCTACCGCCTTGATATGCCAGAGGGTATAAAATCCTTTGGCAAAACGAAGCAAATGAGCCTAGAGCATTTTGAGCCCTTTTTGCAGTGGTGGCAAAGTGATAGACAAAGCTTACAAGATGAAAGCGGGAATTTCAAGGCTAAATCCTACACCAAAGAAGGGCTAGAATCTAGGAATTACAACTTTGATTTATGCGGCTATGTAAGCGAAGAAGAAGAGATACTAGCCCCCTTAGAGCTTATGGAGCAAATCAAAACCGAGAGAGATAAGCTAAACGCCACGCTAGATTCCATAATGAAGCAAATTTCTACTATAATTAAAGAAAACGAATAAGGAGAAACTATGCTACTAGAAGTCAGTATTGATAAACGCAACAAAGACGCCATAATTTCAGCGATAAATCTCATCAAAGGCGTGGAGCTTGTAGAAGTGCTAACACAAGCAGAAGACTATGATGACACCATTATGACAAAAGAGGATTATGAAGCGTGGGTAGAAGCGCGTAAAGAGTTAGCAGAGGGCAAAACCATAAGCCACGAAGAGCTAAAAAGGCTTGTAAGCCAAGAGAATACCCAAGAAAATAAAAGGGGAAATACAACAGAACAAGGCATACAAAATGCCCTATAACATAGAGTATCACAAGGATTTTATAAAGTTTTTAAAAAAGCACCAAGACATACAAGCCAAAGTTTTTGAAAGCTTTGAGACAATCGCACAAAATCCTTATGAAGCGAAGCTAGATATTAAAAAACTTCAAGGCAAGGCAAACTCAAGGGGCGATATTTATAAATGAAAACAGATACCTTAAAAAAGTCCTTGCTAGACTATGCCATTAAAGGCAAACTTACTGCTAGATTCCGCCGTGAAAATAATGGGCTTAACGCCTTTAATGAAATCAATACTTACAACGAAGCCATAAAAGAAAAACGCAAAGATTTAGAAAAAGAGCTTAAAAAGCTAGAAATCAAACTTAAAAAGCCCCAATCCGTCATTGCGAGGGAGCAAAGCGAGCGAAGCAATCTACAAGGCAAACAAGAGCTAAAATCTCAAATCCAAATTCTAAAAAAAGAGCTTACAAAATGCAAAGAAATTCAGCCTATTATTACCCCTGCGTCATTGCGAGGCGAAGCCGAAGCAAACCACACACCAAAAACCGCAAATAGATTGCCGCAAGTTTCTAGCGAAACTCTCGCAATGACGACTACCCCGCCCTTTACTATCCCAAATTCTTGGGCGTGGGTAAAACTTGGGGATATTTGTGAAGATTTATTTGCTGGTGGAGATAAACCGCAACTTTTTTCAAGCACACAAACAGAAAATTGTCAAGTCCCAATTTATACAAATGGGGTAAAAAATAATGGCTTGTATGGTTTTACAAACGAAGCTTATGTTAAAAAGTCTGCTATAACGATTTCAGGCAGAGGCACGATAGGTTTTGTATGTGTAAGAAATGAGCCTTTTTACCCTATAATCCGTCTTTTAGTGGCTATTCCAAACGAAGCAATAAATTTAAATTATTTAGCTTATGTCTTAATGCCTTTAATTCCAAAATCAAGCGGAACAAGTATTCCGCAATTAACAATACCGATGATACAAAATCTTTCTATCCCCCTGCCGCCATTATGCGAACAGCAAGAAATCGTCAAAAAACTTGATTTGCTCGTTACACTCGCAAATGATTTTGCTATCACTAAAGAGAATTTAAAGAGAATTGAAAAGAGAATTGAAAAGAGTTTGCTTAAACTTGCCCTAGAGGGCAGTTTAAGCAAACTTTATCGCAGAAGCTCCCCTACACTCTCCGCCTTTGATGAAATCAATACTTACAACGAAGCCATAAAAGAAAAACGCAAAAATTTAGAAAAAGAGTTAAAAAAATGTGAAAAAGAATTAAAGCTTGAAAAAGACAAAGATAAAAAAGCCCTTTTTAAATCTCAAATACAAATGCTAAAAAAAGAGCTTACAAAATGCAAGGAAATCACGCCCTTAAACCTTAGCGAAGCACCCTTTGAAATCCCAAATTCTTGGGCGTGGGTAAAACTTGGGGATATTTGTGAGATGAAAAAAGGACCCTTTGGGAGTGCAATTACAAAAGATATGTTTATCCCAAATGGAAGTAATGCGGTAAAAATATACGAGCAAAAAAATGCTATTCAAAAGAGCGAAACTCTAGGGGAATACTATATTTCATTAGAACATTTTGAAAAACTAAAGCAATTTGAAGTTTTTGAAAATGACATTATTGTAAGTTGTGCGGGGACGATAGGCGAAATTTTTAGAATTCCAAAAAATGCACCAAAAGGAATTATCAATCAAGCCTTAATGAAAATCAAGCTAGTCAATGAAGAGTGGATACCATATTTTATGATTTTTTTTGATTTTCTTATTAAGCAAAAATCTCAAGAAAACAGCAAAGGCTCAGCTATTAAAAATATTCCACCGCTAGATATTTTAAAAAACTTTTCTATCCCCCTGCCGCCATTATGCGAACAAGAACACATCGTGCAAACTTTAGACACCCTTTTCACACTCAAAAAGGGCTTAAGGGTGGATTAAGAGATAAAAAATTCGCCCAGTTTCGCTTTATCTTCAAAAGCTTTCGCCTCAAATTCCTTTTCTTTAAAGCCTAGTTTATAGGAGTTTTGAGGGTCATTTTTAGTATAAGTAAGGGCTATTTGAAGAGCTAGGTTTAAATCCTCCTCGCAAATGTCCTTGCTGACTAAAGAATAAGCGCCGATTAAATCATATAGCTTAATCTCTTCATATTTGCTTGTTTTCAAAGTCCTTAAAAGCTCGTTTTCAAGCTCGTTACGCCCTATAATCATCTTTGCGCCTTTTGGCAGTCTTAGGTGGCGTCCGTATTTTAAAAGCTGAGCGTCATTAACCTCCATATTGCTATCAAATTCTTTAAAATCCTTAATTTTTTTCGCAAAACTCTCTAGCGTGAGTAAGCACCCCCCGCCAGGACTTTCAAAGTCCTCTATGCCAAACTGGGCTGCCATTTCAAGCTGTCTTTTTCGGCTACGCCCACTTATGCCCTCAAGTTTTGCTCTATCGACCCAGCCTTCTCTTTCGGGCTTGGTTTCGGGCAGATTTTTCGCACACATAGGACGCAAAATTAAATCCTCCTCATCAGCGGCTAGGCGTTTAACTTTCGCCATAGCATCGCCTCTTTGACTCATAGGGCGTTGTCCTAAAACCTCGCCTGTGATGATGAAACTCGCTCCCTCGTCTTTAAGCATAGCAAGGGCTGTTTTAAACATAAAGGCGTGGCAGTCTATGCAGGGGTTAAAATGCTTGCCGTAGCCATATTGTGGGTTAAAAAGCACTTCTTTAAGATAAGAATTCCTTACATCAACCATTTCAAATTCCGCTCCTACTAAGGCGGCACGGCGTCTCATCTCCTCGCTTTTATCGCTTCTTGAGCCAAAGCCTATGTTGATATTTAAAGCCTTAACCGCTATGCCTTGTTGCGTGATAAGCTTCATCGCTAATAAACTATCCAAACCTCCGCTAAAAAGTGCTAATGCTTTCATTTTCTTCCTTTCAAGTTTTTTAAAATTGTGTCGATTTACAAAAAGGGGTATTTTAGCAAAAAGGAGTGAATATGGATAAGATAAACGCTTTAAACAGCTCTTCTGCAAGTGTGATTAAAAAAGAAATTCTAGCACTCAAACAAGAAGAGCAAGATAAAATCAAAGTCGATGACATCTCAAGCGTAAATTCGGGCTTTAAGGTGGTGTTTGAAAACAAAAAGGGCGAGTTAATGGCTGTGAGAATTAGCGAGGAAAATTATCAAAATTTGCAAAATCATTTTAGCTCTTATACAAATTATATCGCTAGAAAGGACGGCTCTATCAGGCTTAATGGCGAGGCAAATGCCTTTGTGGCGGAGTGGTTTGAAAAGGTGAGCAATGTGCTTTTTAACCCCTCCTCTTTAAATCAAGGGGAAAAATCAAGCAATATCACCATAAATTTTAATCAAAATACCCTACTTGAAACTATGGGAAATTTAGCCCTTAAAGATGAAAATAACCTAGAAAATGCAAATTTAGAGGAAAAGCTAAATTTCGCCTTAGAAAAGGACATTAACAAGGACGGAAATGTCAATGAGCTTGATGTCAAAAAAGAAAGTTTAAGTGAAATTTTAAGAGGCTTAAAAGAGGCAAGTGGAGGTGGGGCAAATGCGACTAAGATGATTGACCCGCAAAAAAATGAGCAAAATGATGATGACGAGGCTAAAATAAAAGAAAAAGATGAGGAAAAAACACCCTTAGAAAAAGCCTTAGAAGAGGGCTTTGCCTCACTGAGTGCGGAGGAAAAAGCAAAGCTTGAAAGCTCTCACCCGCAGAAATTTAAAGAATTTCAATTAGAGCAAAGTTTCACAAAGGATTTAAAAGCACAAATTGCGCGTGGAGAAAGTCCTCTTGTGGATAAGCTTGTCTAAAAAGGCGAACTTTCTAAGCCAAGATCTAGGGGGCTGATGTTTGTTTGTGCGAAAATTTTATGCCAAGTTTTAAGGCGTGTTTCTAAAATTTGCATATCTTTTTCGCTTTTGATAAAACTTAAAGCCTCTTTGTAAAATTCCAAAAGTGCCTTTTCATCAAGCTGTTTTTTAAGCTTTTGAGCGTTTTTATCTAAAAGGCTTAAAAGCTGTTTTTTAAGCCCTAGATGAGGCTTTGTGATGGTGAGGGTGTTAAAAAAGGCAAGGTTGATTTTACAAAGTAAGCATAAGAAGTCATTAAGATGAGTGATAGCATTTAAATTTCTAAGTTCAAGTTCCCTAATGTCGCTATCCTCAAGCCCAAAACCTGCCAAAACTTTTTCGCAAAGTTCCTTATGCTTAAAACAAGCTTTATCACTCATCTTTAAAAACAAAGTTTTCGCCTCGCTTGAAATTCTAAGAAAGCTTAAAAGCTCTAATTCGCCTAAATGCACCCTGCTTTTTTGCGTGTCTAAAAGGGGAGTTTTGGGGCTATTTTTGACATTTTTATTTAAAAGCACTAAATTTTCTTTCACGCCCAAAAGTTTCGCCACTAAGCCGGTATAAGAATTTGCCACTAAAGGTTCAAGCAAAAAGGTGTATTTTTGCACGGATTCTAGGGCTTTTTGTTTATCTAGAGCAGAACTCATTTCGCCTTTTAAAAGCTCTCTTATGTAAAACTCTCCAAGCTCCATAGCCCTTTCTAAAAGGGCGTGAAGTTTTTTAGCTTCATCATTTGCCACAAGCTCGGCAGGATCCTTTCCGCCCTCAAGTAAGACAACTTTACCATCGATTTTATTCACACTTAGTAAAAAAGCGGAGCGAAAAGCTGCTTTGCGACCTGCCTCATCATTATCAAAACACAGCAAAACCCTCGCTTCATAACGGCGGATAAGGGGGAGATGATGCTCTGTTAAAGCTGTGCCAAGCACTGCTACGGCATTTGTAAAACCTGCCTTATGAAAGGCTATGGCGTCCATATAACCCTCGCAAATAATTATCTCTTTTTGCCTCGCTATGCTTTCTTTAGCAAGATGAAAGGCGTAAAAAATGCGTGCTTTGTCAAAAAGCGCACTTTGGGGAGAATTGACATATTTAGCGGCATTATTTGCGTTTAAAGTCCTACCTCCAAAGCCTACTAATAAGCCTTTATAATCATAAATGGGAAAGGTGATTCTATGGATAAAACTTGCATAAAATCCTCCCCTTTCATCTTTTTTAATCGCTCCTACATAAAGGGCGTCTTCGTTTGAAATTTGCTCGTTTTTAAGTAGTCTTAAGCTCTCTTCATTTCCCACTGCATAGCCAAGTTCGAATTTTTTAATGTCCTCATCGCTTAATTTTCTTTGATAAAGATAGTCTAAAACCTCCCTATGTTTAGCTAAACTTTGCTTATAAAAGGCGTTTAAAAGGGGTAAGATGTGCTTGATTTCTCTTTTATTTTCTTCTTTTTCTTTGGTATAAGTGAGGGTAAAATTACTTAGTTGTGCGACTTTTTCTACTGCTTCAGCGAAATTGACCCGCTCAAAGTCCATTACAAATTTAAAGACATCGCCCCCTGCCCCACAAGCAAAACAATGAAAAAAATTTTTTTGGGTATTAATGTGCATTGATGGGTTTTTATCATCGTGAAAAGGACACACGCATACATAAGAAGCCCCACTTCTACGCACATCAAGAAAATGTGAGATAATGTTTAAAATGTCCGCTCTTTGGCTTAAAAGCTCTATGCTATCTTTTGCTATCATAATGCAAATTATACAAAGATTTAGTATAATTTGCTAATTTCATTTTGCGGATATTTTATGGACTTTTTCTTTGTGGAATACAGAGACCCCATAGTTGGGCTAATTTTTCTTACCTTACTTATCTTAATCGTGGCTTTAGCACACTATGCGTGGAGGATTTTTGCAGATAAAGATGAGGAGCAAAAACTAGAAAAATTTATTAAAAAATTTGAGCTTGAAAATGCTCATAAAGAGCTTTTAAGAAGTGAGAATTTGAGCTTTTCAAACCTTAGCTTTTTGGCTGAAATTTTTACTAAGAGTGGGGAATTTGAAAAATCAAGTGGAATTTATTTAATCGCCTTAGAAAAAACAAGGGATAAAGACGAACAAGAAGCTATTTTTCTAGCCTTAGCGAAAGTTTATTTTAAGGCGGGATTTTTAGAAAAATGCACAGAGGTGCTTTTAAATGCCCTTAAAATTCGCCCCCGCAACAAAGAAGCCTTAAAACTGCTTAAAATAAGCTATCTTAAGCTTAAAAAATATAAAGAAAATTTAGAGCTTTTGGAGTGTTTGTTTGAGTTGGGAGAGGACATTAAGGAAGAGGCGGAATTTATCAAAGCTTTAGCACTTGAAAATAAAGAAAATGCAAAAGAGCAAATTATAAAGCTTGATGACAATGCCCCCTTAAAACGCTATATGTTTGAAAAATATGGCATTTTTAAAAAACAAGAATTCGCACAAATTTGTGATGTGCTTTATAAGAGTAAAGAGCCTATCAATACGGACGATGAGGAGTATTATGAGTATTTTTATATGCTAGGTTTAGTGGAGAAAAAAGAGGGCTTTACTTTTAAAAATTCCCATTTTAAGATGTATCACATTTTAAGGCAAAATCATTTTAAAACAAGGCTTGAATTTTCTTATATGTGTTTAGAGTGCAAGAGCATTATGCCGCTTTTTTTCTACCACTGCCCTGTGTGCTATGAATTTAATCGTTGTAAAATTTTATATGAGGTTAAAAATGATGAAATGTGTTGAAATTTATACCGATGGTTCTTGCTTAAATAACCCGGGCTTTGGGGGTTATGCTTATATCGTGCGTTATAAAGAACACGAAAAAGTGGGTGTTGGTGCTGAAGAAAACACGACTAATAATAGAATGGAGCTAAAGGCTATCATTAAGGCTTTAGAGATACTTAAAGAGCCTTGCGTGGTTAATCTTTACACAGACTCAAATTTAATGGTGCAAAGCATTAATGAGTGGCTTGATGGTTGGGTAAAGAAAAATTTCAAGGGTAGGAAAAATACCGATTTATGGCGTGAGTATTTACGCGTCTCAAAAGAGCATAAAATCGAGGCTTTTTGGATTAAAGCACACAACGGACATAAAGAAAATGAGCGTTGCGACACTTTAGCAAGAGAGGCAGCACTTAAGCTACAAAGAAAATATAAGGAAGCACAATGGCTAAACTCGAACGCTTAGAAGCAAGGCTAAATTACAAATTTAAAGATAAAAATCTTCTTATCTGTGCCCTAACGCACAAAAGTGCAAAGAAAAATTATAATAATGAAAGGCTGGAATTTTTAGGCGATGCGGTGCTTGATTTAGTTGTGGGGGAATTTTTGTTTCATAAATTTAAAAATGAAGCGGAGGGGGATTTATCCAAGCTTAGAGCCGCCCTTGTCAATGAAAAATCTTTTGCTAAAATCGCCAGCTCTCTTAATCTAGGTGCTTTTATCTTTATGAGTGTAGCCGAGCAAAATAACGGCGGTAAAAACAAGCCCTCCATACTTTCAGACGCCTTTGAAGCCTTAATCGGTGCTTTGCATTTAGAGGCTGGTTTTATCAAGGCTAAAGAAATCGCACTAAGGCTTATAGAGGAGAATTTTCCAAGCATTGATGCGAAGAGCTTATTTAAGGACTATAAAACAAAACTTCAAGAAATCACACAAGCCAAAATGGGCTTAACACCTGAATATGAAACGCTAAGAGCCTTTGGACCTGACCATCAAAAAAGCTTTGAAGTCGCCCTCAATTTAGAGGGTAAGGAAATGGCAAGAGCCATAGCAAGCAGCAAAAAAGAAGCCCAGCAAATGGCAGCAAAAATCACTTTAGAAAAGTTAGGAGCATTATGAATACTTTTGGGACAAGACTAAAAATGACAAGCTTTGGAGAATCACACGGAGAAGCCATAGGCGTGGTGCTTGATGGTATGCCCTCTAATGTGAAATTTGACGAGGAGTTTTTACAAAATGAGCTTGACAAAAGAAAGGGTGGAAGCAAATTTGCCACGCCTAGAAAGGAAAGTGATAGGGCAGAAATTTTAAGCGGAGTTTTTGAGGGTTTTACCACAGGACAGCCCATCGCTATGCTTTTTAGAAATGAAAATACACGCTCAAAAGATTATAGTGAGCTTAAAAGCCTTTTTCGTCCCTCGCACGCAGATTTTAGCTATTTTCAAAAATATGGCATAAGAGATTATAGAGGAGGAGGGCGTTCAAGTGCGAGAGAAAGCGTGGCTAGAGTGGCAGCTGGTGCGGTGGCGGCTATGCTTTTAAGAGAATTTAACATCGAGGTTTTAAGCGGAGTTTTTGGCGTGGGAGAGTGCATCTCAACACTTCAAAATAGTGAATTTGACTTTGAATTTGCAAATAAAAGTGAAATTTTTTGCCTTGATAAGGATTTAGAGGAAAATTTTAAGCAAGAAATTTTAGAAGCAAAAAAGGCAAAAGATAGCGTTGGAGCGGCTGTTTTTACAAGGATAAGTGGGGTAATGGCAGGACTTGGGGAGGTGCTTTATGATAAGCTTGATTCTAAACTCGCTCACGCTTTAATGGGAATAAATGCCGTAAAAGCCGTAGAAATAGGCTCTGGCATAAGATCAAGTCAAAAAAGAGGCTCACAAAATAATGACGCTATGCAAAATGGTAAATTTTTAAGCAATCATAGCGGAGGGATTTTGGGAGGCATTTCAAATGGCGACTTAATCGAGCTTAAGAGCTATTTTAAACCTACGCCGTCCATTTTTCTACCTCAAAAAAGTATGAATGAGAGGGGGGAAAATGCCCTTTGTGAGTTAAGCGGGAGGCACGATCCTTGCGTAGGTGTGAGAGGAAGCGTCGTTGCAAGTGCTATGGCTAGGCTTGTGATAGCTGATGCCTTACTTTTAAATGCAAGTGCAAATTTAGAGCACCTTAAAATAATTTATAAATCCTAGCGGATACGCAAGGTATAGGCATTGCCTTCGTCTTTAAAGATGAAAGTTTTATCCTCGCAAGGATAGCTTATGGAGGCATTTTGAAGGGGGAATTTGCCTCTCTCAAAGTCCTTTAAAAGAAGGGGAAGTTCTTTTAAGAAAACGCGGTGATTTGAGATACCTCCGTGGGTTAAATCCCTGATGATTTTATGGTCGATGTCCTCTTTTTTAGCTAAATGCAATTTTGCTTTAAAGCCCATTTTCTCATAAATTTCATATAAAAGCTTTTTATCTTTTGCTGTTTTAAACTCATCTTCACTACTATGATAACTCACATAATGAATATGCTCACAATGTGTTTTTTGAATTTGTAAATGAGACGGAGTTAGTAAAGAGCGTATTTCATAATGTGCCTTTGTGAAATTATTCTCATTCCAAAAAGTTTTGGTAAAACAATGGATTGAAAAATCATCTGTGTTTATAAAAAATTCCCCGTGTCCTAAAGCCCTGCCCATAAACATCTCAAAAAAGGGCAGGGGTGCACAGGCTATATCAATGACAGCGTTGGTGTGATGAGGGGCGATTTTGGCGATTAAGTGTGCTAAATAACCTCCATAGCACCCCCCTGCGTAAATCACAGGTAGCTTACCCCCCCCCCCCCGTGAGTTTTGAGATCTTTTAGGACATTGATATGATCAAGTGCTGCCATAATGCCGTAATTTTGATACTCTTCATTAGGTGGGAGGAGAGTGTAAGTAAGGGTGTTGATTCTAAAATCCTTAACTAAATTTCCCTTTTTCTTTTCTTTTTGTATGGATTCTTCTATCCGTTTTAAAATCTCACTCACGCCTAAATTCTCATAAGGCAGAGCTAAGGCTTGACAAAGCTTGATTAAATTTGCTTTATCCTCTTCAAGTATAGCGATTTGAGCACTATATTGTTGCTCTAAGTCATTACGCCGACAACAAAAGCAATGATACAGCACATTTACAGCCGCCACATCGAATTTAGAAGCGATTTGCTTTCTGGTAAAATCCATCATTCTAAGGTCCGCATTTGTCCCAAAACCACCGATGATGAAAAAGATTGCCTTAGGATTTTGCGGAGAGCTTAGGCGGTATTCAAGCTTGGAAGTTCTTTTAATACCAAGTTCCATATCATCACAAGAAGAAATAAAAAATCGCTTATCTATCATTTTTAGCCTTTAAATTTATAGGTAAATTTAACATAGCTTTTTAAACTATCATTAAGATTTGATATTTTTATTAATTTTATTTAATGTTCTTTAAAAATGTCGCCATTTGCCACAGCTCTTAAAGTCTTATAAGAAATGAAAAAGACTGCAAAAAGTGCTAAAATGAGTGCTAAAATCCCTAAAAATCCATAAAAATACTTAAATTTATAAGTAATAAATAAATCAAAACTTGCTATGCTAAAAGCACATAAAGGAAAGGTAAAAGCCCACCAAGACGGAGCAAAGCTAAGTTTGCTAAAAATTTTACCTAAAAATAATAATAAAAGCACGAAAAATAAAGCTATAAAATACACCATTAAGCTTAAAATGCCATGTGTTTCAAAAAGACTATGAAAGTCTAGCACAAAAATGCTAGGCGGAGCGATGAAAATAAAAAGCGTAGGGATAAATTTAGTCTCCAAACTTTGCTCAAAAATAAGCCTTTGCATAATCATCGCACTTAAAATAATCCAAAAAAAGCACCCTATGGAAAAGAAAAAAAGTAGCATATCTTTTGGGGCATTGATGAAAGTGCCGCTAAGTGGGACTATCAAATTTCCAACAATGGGGATAAACCACGCAGGGGAGAGTAGGGAGCTTTTCATACTTTCTCTAAACCAAAAACTCATCACATATAAGCTTAAAATAAGCTGTAAGGCACTCGCCACATAAAAACTTCCTAAAATCACCCACCAAAATCCACTTTCTTTAGAGATAAAATCACTCCAAAACGCCGTAATAATAAGCATACTTATAGGCACACTTGAGAGAAAATTAATCTTAACTTGATGTGTTAAATCTGCCTTAAAAGCTTTAAAATGATAGAGTATTTTCGCACCATAACACACAAATAAAAGCGTGAAAATGATAAAAGCTAAAAACGCAAAAATAAAGGCACTCCACGCTAAAAAAGCTTGATGATTAAAAGCCACACTAGCTTTTTTAAACGCAAGAGAAAGCCCTCCAATCCCCATAACGGAAGCAAATAAAACTATGGGAAAATTTGCAAGTTTTGAAATTTTTTCGATATTTTCTTGCATTATGACTCCTTATCCGCCATTTTAACGCCTTCTTCCCACAAACTATGCCTTTCTTTAATGTAGTTAGCATCGACCTTACCGCTAAACATAGCCCTTAAAAGAGGGCGATTTGCTTTAAAGATAAAAGCTGCTAAATGCCCTATAATCCCTAAAATAATTAAAATCATACCAAGATTATGTAGCTGTGCGCTCCAAAAATAAAGCCCCTCGCTTAAATTCCACCCCGCCAAATTTTTGGCTGTTTTAATTAATCCTGTGCTAATTAAAAGAAGTAAAACAAGCCCGATGAAAAAATAAGCTAATCTTTGCTCGGGTAAATATTTCTCACTCTTTGGCTCAACCCCTCCAAAAAGCATAGCCTTGATGATTTTAAGACTTTTTACTCCGTCGCCTTTTTTAGGAAAGATGTCAAATTCCGCTCTAGCTATGTGGAAAAATAAGTGAAACGCCACGAAAAAAATGAGGCTAAAAGCCCCTACATAGTGCATTATAAGACTGATATGATAGTCCCCACTCCACGCCATTAGGGGCAATTCGTTAATCATGTATCTTTTTGAAACGGGCATTTGAAACATGCCGCTTATAATTAGTGCAAAAGTGCTTACCGCCACACCCCAATGCACGATACGATTTTGAAGGCTTTGACGCAATATCATTTTTTTAATTTTTTTCATAACTCTTCCTTTTTTATTTTTCTAGCTTTTGCCACAGCGATAGCCCCAGCGACTACGCCTACAAGAGGTGCGGTTAAAACGCCTTTGATGAGAGTGGAGTCTTCGTTGATGAAATTATCCACCTTAACTTTCATATGCGGTCGTCCTACTTGCCCGGTATTTTCATATTTTTTAGCGATGGCTTCATCGATTTTTGCAAAATCCACAGAAGAAATGTAAAAAGTGCTCGTTCCGCCATTTTGCGTATCGCCATAGATGAATTTTCCCTGCTTTTTAGCTTTTTCGACAAGATTTAAAATTTTAGCCTTGTCGTCAAAAATTATGGCATTTTTTGGGCATTGTGTTTCACAAGCTGGTTTTTTGCCTTCTGCGAGTAAGTCCGCACACATATCACACTTAAACATAGCACCTCCACCAGCCAATTTTGGAGCGATTTTAAGATAAATTCCAACCCCAGCTTGTCTTTGAGGAATCCCCCAAGGACAGACATCACGGCACTTTGCCCCACCAAAGCAAAAATTCTCATCGATATTAACGGCGTTATTTTTATCCTTAGAAATCACCCCAAAAGGGCAGATTTTTTGACAGGTAGGATCATCGCAGTGCATACAACGGCGAGGGATAAATACTTTTTTAGAATTTACCTCCACAGCCTCCACAAAGGTCCAGTTATAAGGGCTTAAGCGAGAAATGTCATTTTGTTTTTGTGAATAATCCTCATTGATTTTACGCGGAAAATAATTAGGGATCTCTTCCACAGGCTTAGGAAAACGTGCCGCATTTTTCTCCTTACACGCACTCACGCATTTTGGCACATCAAAGCTAGTGCAGCCATCGCAACGATCTAGGTCTATAATGCTAGCCTTGCCTTTAATCTTACTAAAGTCTAAATTTGCACCCGCTCCAGCGACTAAAATGGGGCTTAATGCTAAGGATTTTAAAAACTTGCGTCTTTGCATAATACTAACCTTTTAAATATAATTTGTGGCATTGTATGCAAATTTAAATACTTTGTGTGTAACTTTATCACAAAAGAAAAAGGCTTTTAAAGGCGAGATAAAATAAAAATATTTTGCTTTATGTTTTAATGTTATTAAACTAGGTTTGCTTAGTGCAGTTGTTGCTATTTTATTTTCTGCTTGTTTTTTTGAAGACAAAGAGTGTTGAGTATTATGAAGAGTCAAAAGTGCTAAAGAGTTGGAAGCTAAAATCAAAGAAAGTGATAAAAACGCTAATTTCGCAGAAAACGATACAGAATGTGCAAACGCCAAAATGAAAAATTGCAGATAAAGAATTTAAAAAGCATTTTAAGCAAAGAGATAACAAATGATTTTTTTTCAAAATCTAGGTTATAGAACAAATTGTTAATGCCATTAGACAAACAAGAACAAGTGATAAGATTGCTGAACTTATGGTGTTTTGTTATAAGCCTTTAAAAATATAGGGGCTTAATTTTATCTAATGTTACAAAGTCTTTTTCGGTATGTAAAATGCAAATTTTTAAAGTGCTTATAGCTTCTGTTCTTTCAAAGCTTCACTTTGATGATGGGCGATTAAAGGCTCAATAAGCTCGTCAAAAAGCCCTCCCTCCATAATGGCATCAAGTCTATAAAGTGTAAGATTAATGCGGTGGTCGCTAATGCGGTTTTGCGGAAAGTTATAAGTGCGTATGCGCTCACTTCTATCCCCGCTTCCTACTTGAGATTTACGCTCTTGACTCTCTTTGGCTAGCCTTTCGTTTTCTTGCATTTCGTAAAGTCTTGCTTTTAAGATTTTCATCGCACTTTCTTTATTTTTATGTTGGGATTTTCCGTCTTGATTGACGACGACTAAGCCACTTGGTATATGAGTGATACGAACGGCTGAATCTGTGGTATTAACACTTTGTCCGCCGTGTCCTGAAGAGCGCATAACATCGATTTTAAGGTCGTTTGGATTGATTTGAATTTCGATGTCATCAACTTCTGGCATAATGGCGACTGTGATGGCTGAGGTGTGAATTCTGCCTTGTGATTCTGTTTGGGGGATTCTTTGCACTCTATGTGTGCCACTTTCAAATTTGAGCCTTGAGTAAGCTCCCACACCTTTTACAAGCATAATAAGCTCTTTAAAGCCTCCAGCACTACCTTCACTTGAGCTAACAATTTCTATCTTATAACCTCTTAAATCGGCATATCTTGCATAAGCTTTGACTAAATCTCCCACAAATAAAGATGCCTCATCTCCTCCCGTTCCTGCACGAATTTCAAGGAAGATATTTTTTTCATCATTAGGATCTTTTGGTAGAAGTAAGATTTTAATTTCTTCTTCAAAATTGATTTTTTCTTCTTCTAAATTTTTCAATTCTTCTTTGGCAAGTTCGCCAAATTCCGGGTCGTTTAAAAGAGCTTTGTTATCTTCGATTTGAGTGAGTGTATTAAAATAATCTTTCGTTTTTAAGACTATGGGTTCTAAATTTTTTTGCTCTTTGGAAAGAGAGGTCATTTTTTCTATATCATTAATAATACTTGTATCGCTAAGAAGAGTGTTTAATTCTTCATAGCGTTTGAGAAAGGGTTGTAATTTTTCCGCTAACATTTAGGCGATTTTGTTGATTAAAAGGGCGAGTCTGCTCACGCGGCGTGCGGCAGTTTGTTTTTTAAGAAAACCACGACTTACCATAGCGTGGATGCTTTTATTTGCAATTTTAAAAGCTTCGTTAGCTGCGTTTTTGTCATTATTTGCGGCAGCTTCCTTAACAGCTTTTGTGATATTTTTAAGTCTAGTTCTATAAAATCTATTTCTTTCTGTTTTTTTGATGGTTTGTCTTGCTCTTTTTTCGGCGGATTTGTGATTTGCCATAAAATTTCCTTGTCTTAAAATTAAAACTAGGATTATATAAAAGTAAAAGTTAAAATAGACTTAATTTAAGTAAAAATTAAAACAAAGTTTTTAAAGAAATATCCCAAGCGACTAAATTAAATTTAAGCAAAAAGCCGTAAATCACAGCACACAAAAGCCCCGCAAAAAGCCCCGCTAACATATCATCAAGCATTACGCCCAAGCCGCCTTTGACTTTTTTGTCTATTTTACCGATGATGGAGGGTTTTGTGATGTCAAAAAAACGAAAAAAAATAAAGGCTAAGACGAAATTTAAAAGTGAATTTTCCGCACTCGCTGCAATAGCACAAGCTAAAAAAACTCCCGCCACTTCATCAATAACGATGTGTTTATCATCGTGTTTTTGTGTCTTTTTTTCATAAGCATCAATGACGCGTATCGAAGCGATGAAAATCAAAATAGAAAGTAAAAAGAGCGTTTGTTCTCCCAAGTATCTAAGCACAAAAAAGGCAGGAATCATCGCCGCTAAAGTGCCAAAGGTCCCAGGGGCTTTTTTCGCACACCCTGAATAAAAAAAGGTTAAATAAAATTTTTGCATTTCACACCATATAAGTCATTTGATGAATTTCTAAAAGTTTTTGATAAAATTCCTCATCACTTTTATCTTCTAAAATCCCATCTGTTGGAAAGAGATTTTGGTAAAGCTGTTGCAAATTTTTAAGGCGTTGTGGAAAAAGTGCGCTTAAGATAAGGCTTGAAATTTCCTTACGCATAAAAACAGCAGGAGGGATTATACCAGCTCTTAGTAAATCTTTTAAAGAATTAGCATTATAATGCAAGTGATGATGTGTTCCGTGCGGACAAGAGCGTGTTGAAACTATCATTTTGCATTGATCACAAAAAACAAATTCAGGCAAAATAATCGTTTCTATTCCATAATCTTTAGAAAATTCATCTAGTATGCTTTTGGGTTGATTTGCATCGTAAAACATACCCAAACCACTATGATTTTGCCCTACGACAAGTTTAGTGCAGCCAAGACTTTTTGCAATAATGCTTTCGAGTCCGGGATTTAAGTGCGCATGAAAAATGTCAATATTTTTAAGTGGAAAGACAAAAATACGTTCTTTTGGGAGATAGTTTTGGATAAAAGTTTTTAAATATCTTTCTTTAAGTTCAAATTCAAAGCCATTTGCTTCATAAGACTCGATGAGAAAAACGACAACTAAATCCGCCTTATCAATGGTCCAGCGGAAAATTCTCTCATGTGCTCTATGGAGTGGGTCAAAACTTGAAACTATGGCAGTAATTTTTTGTGCATTTTGCGTATCTTTAATGCGTTGAAATTCTTGTTTATAAAAGGAGAGTTCATTGCGGTAAAGCTCTATTTCTCCATAGATATAAAAGCTATTTTCATCATTAAGTAAGCAGGTGTTTGGGTTAAAAATATTAATAAAATTTTTATCATTTTTAAATTGACCCTGATAAATAATATGTCCCACAATTTCGCCATCTAATTCAAGTTCTAGCAAATCTTTAGGTTTTAAATCTTTCAAAATATTGCAATCACTTGGAGTGAAGCTTAATGGGTATGGGAAACTTTCATTTTTAAATTTGCCTGTTTTTAAAATTTGCTTACTTTCTTTTTCGTTCATTAAGCGGGAGCAAGAGCCTAGCAAACCCTCTTTGATGAGTGAAAGTGTGCCAAATTCACTAGAGTTTATTTTAATACTTTTATTTTTTCTTGCTGATTTCATATTTTTTCCTTTTTTCCCATAAGGATTTGCGTGAAATTCCAAGTTTTTTGGAGAGTTCTGTGTCTGCAAAAACATTTTGATAGCTTAAAATAATATGCTTAATATATTCATCTATGGTTAAAATTTCATTGTCGCTAATATCTTTTTCGTTATGATTAAAATCTATACAATGAAATCCAAGTTCTTCGAAATTAAGTTCGCAAATTTTGTGCGTATGAATGATAATAGCTTTGTTTTTAACAAATTCTAAAAGTCTTTCTTTTTCGCTATCTTTTAAAATTTGAAAATGACTCAAAAAAAGGACTTTATTTTCTAAATCAAGTTTCATTACCTTATCCACAGAATTTGGCACAGATAAGTCGATATAATAAAGCTCCACATTGCACTCATTCATATAAGAAAAAGCGAAAGCATCGGCGTAATTTTGCTTGTTAGTTTGCAAGATGAGAGGAAGTTTGAGTTTCTTGTATGAAAAATGCGGTAATTTTACAGCACTAAGACGCGATTTGATGTAATTTTGATAGGTAGAATTTAGCATTAAAAGATGTCTAAAATCTTGATGATGTTTGATTTTTCTTAATAATTCCTCCATCATAAAAGGCTTTTGTATATAATCGTTTGCCCCCATTTTTAAAGGCGTAGAAACGGTATCTGTGCTAATGTAAGAAATGAGTAAAATGACAATGTTATTTTTAAATTTCTCCACGGCTTTTAAAAAATTTGGCGTGTTAGAGGAAATTAAAACAATTTCGTAGTTTTTTTGTCCTGCTAATTCATCATAGGAATTAAAAATTTCGCAACTGTATCCTAAATCACTCAGCTTCATCGCTATACTTTGTGCTAAATAAAGTTCGTTTTCTATAATTAAAACCCGCATCATTTTGTCCAGTCAAAATATTTTAAATTTACACTTGCTTGCACAGCTATACCCTCGCTTCTTCCTATAAATCCCAGTTTTTCTGTGGTGGTAGCTTTAATATTAACTCTAAATTCATCAAGGTCTAAAATTTTGGCGATATTTTTGGCTATTTTCTGTTTAAAAATACCGATTTTAGGCTTTTGTGCTAGGATTGTGATGTCAATATTGATAAGTTCAAAGCCATATTGCTTTACTTGTGTATAAATTTGAGCTAAAAGCTTCATAGAATCGGCATTTTTATATTTTAAATCCGTATCTGGAAAAAGCTCTCCTATATCTCCAAGCGAAGACGCACCCAAAAGTGCATCGCTAAGAGCGTGTGCTAAAACATCACCATCGCTATGGGCTTTTAGTCCCATCGTGTCGTGGATTTTAACCCCTCCTAAAATTAAGGCTCGTTTTTCTCCAAATTCATGCACATCAAAGCCATTTCCTGTAAAAATATCCTTACTAGGTGCTGGTAAATCAAGTTTTTTAAGATCTTCTTTAAAGGTAATTTTACGTGCATTTTCTTCACCACTTACAAACCAAATTTTACCTCCCACAGCCGCGATAGCTGTGCTATCATCTGTAAATTCTTGCCCCGTTTGAAGAGCTTTTTTAAGTAGCTTGGTGCGGGAGAGTTGCGGGGTTTGTATGAGTTTGATTTTTTCTCTTTGCAAACTTTGTTCATTTTCATAAAGTGCAGTATCACAAACCTTTAAAGCTGGGGTGATGCAGTCTGCGTTGTGGATATTTTCTAAAAGGCGGTTGAATAAATTCTTTGAGACTAAAACTCTTGCCACATCACTTACCATTACAAATTCGCTATCGACTAATTCAAGAGCATTTTTCAAAGACTGCATTCTGCTTACTCCGCCTTGCACAAATTCGTAATTTTTGGCAAATTTTTTCATATAGGAAATGTTACTAGAGGTAATAATTATTTTTTTAAAAGGACAAAAAGAGCTTAAATTTTTTGTCGCAAAAAGCCAAAGGGGGTCATCACCTAGACGAATAAATTGTTTTTTTACGCCCAAATCAAAGCGTGTAGAATCCCCAGCCGCAAGCATAATTAAGCTGATATTTGACACTTTTACTCCTTGCAAATTCTTATGTTACTATATTATACACTTTAAAATTAACCTTTTAAGAGTAAAATTTACTTTTTATTTAAGGAGAAATGATGATAGAAAAGATTAAGGAAAGACTAGCTAAGGTTAAATATCCTAATTTCGAAAAGGATATTATGAGTTATGGTTTTGTGAAAAAAATTAAGGCAGATGAGGAAAAAGCCTACATCAAACTTGAGATAGTTGCGGCAAATCCTAGCATAGCAGACACTTTGAAAAGAGATATTAATGAAGCTTTGAAAGATTTAAATTTAAAAACACTCAATGTAGAAATTTTACAACCTCAAATCGAAGAGGAAAAAAGCAATTCTAAAAGCGGGAAAAATGTCACCCCACAAGTGAAAAATTTCGTAATGGTTTCGAGTGGAAAAGGTGGCGTGGGTAAAAGCACGACTGCTTTAAATTTAGCTATTTCGATGGCAAAAATGGGCTTGAAAGTAGGGATAGTTGATGCGGATATTTACGGACCTAATATCCCTAGAATGCTAGGAGAAGTCGGCACTCAGCCTGAAGTCGTGGGAGCAAAGCTTAAGCCCATTTTAACGCACGGAATTTATATGATGAGTATGGGCGTTTTGATTGAAGAAGGACAAGGGCTTATGTGGCGTGGAGCGATGATAATGAAGGCAGTAGAGCAGCTTTTAAGCGATGTGTTGTGGCCTGAGCTTGATGTGTTATTTTTGGATATGCCTCCTGGAACTGGCGATGCGCAAATTACCTCCGCACAAAGCATTCCTATTAATGCTGGTGTGTGCGTTTCTACCCCTCAAGTTGTCTCTTTAGATGATAGCAAAAGAGCTTTAGATATGTTTAAAAAACTTCATATTCCCATAGCTGGGGTGATTGAAAATATGAGTGGCTTTTTATGTCCTGATAATGGCAAAGAATATGAAATTTTTGGCAAGGGTAATGCTAAAGCAATGGCAGATTTGTATGAGTGTGAGCTTTTAGCACAAATTCCTCTTGAGATGCTTGTAAGAGAGGGTGGCGATGAGGGTAAGCCTGTGAGCTTTTATCAAAGTGAAAGTGTGAGTGCGAAGCGTTATGCAGAGGCAGCACAGAAACTTTGGGACTTCATACAAAAAAATGGTAGCAGTGATAATGCAGCGATTCAGCCTGTGATGAATGGCAAAAGTGCTTGTTCTAGTTAGACTTTAATTTTTGTAAATTTTCCAAAAGTCTTTTCTCTTCGCCTATGCCTTTAGAATAATAAAATTTTAAGGCTTGACTGAGGTATTTTTGCTCTACATAGCCTCCAAAGTCGTGCGGATAAAGATAATCCTTACTTTGTGGGGTGTTATTGTTTAAGTAAGCTGGGATTGGTAGGGGTGGATTATTTCTTACAAAATGCAATGCCTCATTAATGGCTTTGTAGCTGGAATTTGACTTCATAGCACTAGCTAGATAAATGACGCATTGTGCTAAAATAATTCTTGCCTCTGGATAGCCTATATTTTTGACTGCTTGTAGGGTAGAAGTCGCTAAGATAAGAGCCTTACTATCGGCATTTCCTACATCTTCACTGGCAAATATCACTAAACGCCTCGCGATAAAGTCCGCGCTCTCTCCTCCGTCAATAAGCCTTGCAAGGTAGTAAAGTGCCGCATCAGTATCACTGCCCCTAAGGCTTTTTATTAAAGCACTTGCTAAAAGATAATGTGTATCCTTAGAGCTTACTCCTTCGCTATTTGTGGTATGTTTAAGTTTTTTGAGATTTTCAAGGCTAATGTGAGTTTGGTCTAAAACAAGCACAAATTCGATTAAATTAAGCATTGTCCTAGCATCACCACTTTTAAGCAAAAAGTCTTTAGCCCCCTCATCGAGCGTGAAATTAAGGCTTTCTTGCGTCTTTTTGAGTAAAATTTCTAATTCTTTTGCACCAAGGGCTTTAAATTCAAAAAGCATACTGCGACTTCTTATGCCTTGACTTAGCACAAAATAAGGATTTTCTGTGCTTGCACCGATTAAAATGAGACGATAATTTTCCATAGGGACCAAAAGCATTTCTTGTTGGGTTTTGCTAAGTCGGTGAATTTCATCGATGAAAATAAGGGGTTTATAGAGGCTATTTTTGTAATTTTCTAGGATTTTTCTTAATTCTTCAAGCTTAAAATTCCCTCCATCAAATTCATAAAAATCTAAGCCAAATTCCTTAGCCACTGCCCTAGCAAAGCTTGTTTTACCAGAGCCAGCCACGCCAAAAAAGATGCTATGGGGAAGTTTTTGCATAGAAATGAATTTTTTAAAAACTTCTACAAGTTCATATTGTCCTAAAATTTCATCTAAATTGTTGGGACGGAAATTTAATGCTAGGCTCATCTTACCCTCATAATATTTTTTAAAATTATAGCATAAATCCCTAAATTTAGGGATTTATAAAGCATTGATAAATGATTTAAAGAGGCAATAAGCCCAAAAGGCTTATTTGAGAGTGTAGAGTTTGTTTGAGCCGTCTTGGTAAGATAAGATGTAAATTTTATTATCTTTAAAGAATAGGCTTCTTGCGTTTTTAATCTCACTTGGATAAGCGATGGTTTTTACAACTTCTTCTTTTGCAACATCAATAACGGCTATAACATTATGATTTTTACTTAAAGCGTAAATTTTACCATCTTTAAACGCCATAGAGCTTACATATAAATCACCCAAAGTTTTACCCTCTTTAAGCACTGCTTTTGGACTAAATTCGCCTGAAAGAACTCTATCTTTTAGAGAAACTTTGGAGATGATGAAGTCTTTTGCGTTTTTGTTATTTGGCACTGTGGCTAAATAAAGATAATTTGCATCATTTGTCATACTAGCAACATGATGAAATTTCGCACGCACTGTATCAAGTCTGCCGCGACCTAAATCTTTGCCTTGTCCCTCAAATTTATCCGCTCCTTTAATAAAATCTGCATATTGTAAAACTTCATTGGCATTTTCATTTTTAGCAAATCTTAAGAAAGATTTATTTGAACCCATAAGTAAGAATTTGTCTTGCATATAAGGGATAATGCCTATAATAGGATCAATGGTTGCTGAAAAATAAGGATCAAGTTCAAAAGCACTTTTTATATTGAAATTTTCGTCCATAAATGCAACATCAAATTTAGAACTTGCTACAAATTCGCCGTTTATAAAATCAAGAGTATTGATAGGCTTATCAAAGCTAACATTTTGCTCACTTACAATGTTTAAATTTTCATCAATTTTTGCAAAAGGAGCATTTTGGCTGTCATTATCAAAAACAACGCCTAGTTTTTCGCTTGCAGGGGCGAAGGCATAATCAGGTGCTTTAACATCGCGTTTTCCTAAGAAAGAGATATTTTGCCATAAGCCACTCCAGCCTTTATCACTCCAAATGATGTATTTTGGATTAAGAGTAAATCTTACAGGGTCTCCTTGCCCAACATAAGGAGGCACACCCGTGCTAACAAAAGCTTGAAAAACATTTGAAGCTACGATGAAAGTGCTGATTAAAACAGCCATAAAGCTAAATTTAGTCCATTGTCTAAATTTTTCCTCTGCCATTTCTGTCTCAAATGCACTAAATTTCGGTGCAAAAGCAAAAATCACGCCCAAAATAAGCACCACAGCCCAAAAGACAACTTCAGCCCAAAAATAAGTATGAATTCCAAACACAGCCAAGCCAAAGCCTTGATCTAAGTCTCTGTGAGCGTGATTACCAAAATGGGCAAAAGATTGATAAAGTCCAAAAGCTGTCATAATCAAAAGTGCGGCTAAATACTTACCCTTAAGTCCATAACGCACGATAAAAAGAGCAATAACGCCGATGAAAATCATCGCCTCTCTTTGTCCCCAGCAAAGTGTGCAAGGACTATCCTTTAAAACATAGCCAAAAATTAAATTTGCAATTCCCACAGGCAAAAGTATGATTAAAAAGCCTGCTAAACACATTAGAGTGTAGAAATTTTTTGTTTTACCTAATTCGCACATTTTTACCTCCTTATAAATTTATAGTTGTTAAAAATGCACTGGACTTGTGCCCAACATAATAAAAAATCATAATAGCCCAAGATACCATCACTAAACCAAAAGCAAGTTTCTCTTTTTCTGGTTTTGCTAGAATCAAAATAAGGGCAATTAAAACGAGTAAAAGTTCTAAAAACTCCATTTTGTCTCCTTTGAAATAAAAAGCGTAATTCTATAGAAAGAAACATAAGAAAAAATTAAATTTTATAATTTTTTATAATTTAACCCCCCCCTAGGCTTGTAAGGAATTTTTAATTATTTTATAATCGCACAAAATTTTTTCAAGGAGTTTTTATGAAAATTATTGCGTTAATCTTATGCTTTATTTATGCCTTATGGGCAAGTCCAAAAGATACGCTTATCGTAGCTGTGGAAAATGAGGCGGTGAAAATCAACCCCGCTTATAGTGAAGACCACGATGCTGTGATAGCTTTGATTTTTTCGGGTTTAATTCGCTTTGATGAAAATATGAAAGTCCAGCCTGATTTGGCAAAATCTTGGAGCATTAGTAAGGACGGCTTGGTATATGAGTTTGAGCTTAGAGATGATGTTTTGTGGCACGATGGGATTAAATTTAGTGCTAAAGATGTCAAATTTAGCCTTGAAGCCTTTAAAAATCCTAAGAATAATACCGAAATTTATGTCAATTTTAAGGATATCAAAAGTATAGAGCTTTTGGGAGCTTATAAAATTAAAATCACACTTTCTCAACCTTTTGTCGGCTTTTTGGACTCTTTAAGTGCGGGTATGCTTCCCTCTCATTTGCTTGAAAATGAAAATTTAAATACAAGTAAATTTAATCAAAATCCAGTCGGCACAGGTGCTTTTAAGTTTGAAAAATGGAAAAAAGGCGAATATGTTAGTTTGGTCGCAAATGAAAATTTTCATTTAGAAAAAGTGAAGAGTAAAAGGTTAATTTTAAGGCATATTAACGATGCAAATGTTGTGGCTGCGGAGCTTAAAAATGGTAAAATTGATGCGGCTTTGATTGACTCTTCTTTATTAAAAAGCTTTGAGAAAGATAAAAAATTTAAGATTTTAAGAGAGAAATCGGCTGATTATAGGGCTTTGATGTTTAATTTAGAAAATGAATTTTTAAAAGATAAAAATGTCCGCCTAGCTCTTAATTATGCGATTAATAAACAAGCCATTGTTGATAATATCTTACACGGATACGGCTTCATCGCCTCACATCCTTTAGAGAATTCTTGGGCAGCACCTAAGGAAGTTAAAAGTTATGCTTATGATGTGAAAAAAACTGATGAGCTCTTGCAAAAAGCAGGTTTTAAGAAAAATGAAAAAGGCTTGTATGCAAAAAATGGCAAAATTTTAAGTTTTGACATTTATACGATGAGTAATGACCCCTTACGCGTGAGTTTGGCTGGAATTTTGCAAAGTGAGTTTAAGAAAGTTGGGATAGAAGTTAAGGTGGTAGCTAAACCTGCTGGAAGCTTTGATTATTCTAAGGTTGATAGTTTTTTAATAGGCTGGGGAAGTCCGTATGACCCTGACTTTCATACTTATAGAGTGTTTGAAAGCTCGCAAGATGCAAATAAAAGTCCTTCAGGCTGGAATTTTGGGCATTATAATGACAAAAATGCCGATGAAGCTCTAGAAAAAGCAAGAAATTCTCTAGATGTAAATGAAAGAAAGAAGCATTATGCCGAATTTATTGATGCACTTTATGAAAATCCTCCCTTTATTTTTCTTAGCTATTTAGATTTTGCTTTGGTTTATGATGCGAATTTAAAGGGGATTAAGCCTAGAATTTTAGGACATCACGGAGTGGGCTTTACTTGGAATATTTATGAATGGAGTAAAAATTAGTGTTTAAACGCCTCATTTTTGTGATATTTATCGCCTTTTTTAGCACTTTTTTATGCTTTAGTATGCTGCATTTTAGCAAGGGCAGCATAGCTTATGCAAAAGGCACAAATGCCGTAAGTTTAGAGGCGAAAGGGAGGCTTGAAAAAAGCTTTGGTTTAGATGAGCCTTTGTTGAAGCAATATGGCTCTTGGCTTTTTAAGGCTTTAAGAGGGGATTTTGGTGTGTCTTTAATTTACGGCGAGGAGATTTTTTCTTTGCTTAATGAGCGTTTTTTCAATACTCTTATTTTGAGTTTTGTTGCCCTTTTGATTTTATTCTTTTCTTCTTTGTGGCTTGGAATTTTGTGTTTGCTTTATCCAAATTCATTTTTAGAAAAGTTGATTTATATCCTTAGTATGAGTTTTTTTGCTTTACCTTCTTTTGCTTTATCTTTGGTTTTTATTTTATTTTTTGCGGTATTTTTGCAAATTTTACCAAGCTCAGGCACTGCAGATATAGGCTTTGAAGATGATATTTTAAGTCGAATTAAGCATTTAGTTTTACCCGTTTGTGTTTTAGTAATGTCTCATTTAGCCGTTTTTACACAAGTAGCGAAAACTTCGCTTTTTGAAAGTTACGAAAAGCCCTTTATTTTGAGTGCTTATGCTAGAGGACTTAGTCAAATAAGAATTGTTTTACACTTTACACTTAAACACGCCTTAAGTCCTGTGATTTCATATTTTGGAGCTTGTGCATTGAGCTTTATGATGAGTGCTTATGTAGTAGAGAGTGTTTTTGCTTATGGAGGGCTTGGGAATTTGATGATTGAAAGCATTATTTTTAAGGATTATCCTGTGGTTTTGGCTTTGGTTTTCATAAGCGTTTTGTTGGCAGGTTTTTTTACTTTTTTATCAGATTTAATTTGCTTATTTCTTAATCCTCGCTTAAAGGGTATAAATTGAAAATTTTGTATCTTTTAAGCCCCTTATTTTTAACACTTTTTCTGGCTTTTTTTGCACCCTTATTTAGCTCTTATGATCCAAATTTTGGCGATGTTACCAAACTTCTTTTTGCTCCAAATTTAGAGCACATTTTAGGCACAGATATGTTGGGTAGAGATTTATTTACACGCATACTTTACGCCCTTAAAACCTCTTTTTTTATAGGCTTATTAAGCTCTTTTTTGACCTTAGTTTTGGCACTTCTTTATGTCTTTGTGGCAAGATTATTTTTTTATACCTTTTTTATGCGTTTGCTTGATATGTTTTTGGCTCTGCCTTTTTTGCTTTTGATGATGTTTTTTTCAGGTTTTATAGAAGGAAATAATTTGAGTATGATTTTAATGATAGCTTTGACACATTGGAGTTTTGTGGCGAAACTTTTTGCGAGTGAATTAAAAAGGCTTGAAAATTTGGAATTCTATCAAGCAGCTTTAGTGCTTGGAAGCACGAAAATTAAAGCGTTTTTTAGGGATTTATTACCCCCTTGTTTTTCACTTTTAGCCGTGCTTTTTGTGCTTAATATTGTGCATGCTATTAGCACAGAGGCAACTTTGAGTTTTTTTGGACTAGGGCTTGGTTTTGAAATTGCTAGTTTAGGAAATATTTTAAACGAAGCTTCAAAGGCTGTTTTTATAGGAGCTTGGTGGCTTGTTCTTTATCCGCTTTTGGCTTTACTTATTCTTATTTTACCGCTTTTGGCTTTAAGTGGGTATTTAAGAAAATGTTGGGGTGTGAGCTTATGATTGTTTTGAGGAATTTGAATTTAAGCTACGAAAATACAAAGCTTTTAAAGGATATCTCTTTGAATTTGCAAGGAGGAAAGCATTTGGCGATTATAGGGGAAAGTGGAAGTGGAAAAAGCCTATTTGCTAGGGCTTTGATAGCTTTATTTTCTCAAAATTATCATCTAAATGCTGAGGAATTTTTGATTAATGAAAAAAACCCTACTAAACTTAAAAATAAAGCCTTGCAAGAGTTTAGAAGTGAAGTTGCCTTAATTTTTCAGGACGCACAAAATAGTTTTTATCCTTATCTAAATTTGGGCGATATTTTTCATATCGTTTTAAAAACGCATACAAATTTAAACGCAAAAGAGCGTAAAAATAAAGCTTTTGAATGTATGCAAACGCTCGGTTTAAAAGACTTAGAGCTTTTGTGGCACTCTTTTGCGTATCAACTAAGCACAGGTATGGCAAGACGCATACAATTAGCCCTAGCTCTTTCAAGCTCTCCAAAATACTTAATTTGCGATGAGATTACCACTTCATTAGATAAGCAAAATGAAGAAAAGATGATAGTGCTTTTAAAAGAATTGAAAAAAAATTTAAGCCTTATTCTTATCACACACGACTTCAGATTGCTTTCTTTATGTGATGAGGTGCTATTTTTTGAAAAAGGTAAAGCAAAGCAGTTTAAGGCACAAGAATTTTTAAATTCGCAAAATGCGTGGCTTAAAGCTTATAGGGAAATTTATGCTTGAAGTGCGTCATTTAGCTAAAAATTATCTTTTAAAACGCCATTGGTATCTTAAAAAAGAGCAAAAAGAGCTTTTTAAAAATGTTAATTTTTCTTTAAAATTGGGAGAAAATTTATTATTGTGCGGTGAGAGTGGAGTGGGAAAAAGCACTCTAGCTAGGGTGCTTTGTGGATTGGAAAAACCAAGCTTTGGAGAGGTTTTATATGAGGGAAAAAGTGTGCATTTGGGCAAAAATTTGCATTTTAAAAAAGCCGTGCAATATGTCTTTCAAGACCAAAAATTAGCCCTTAATCCTTATAGAAAAATCAAAAGTCTTGTTGATGATGTGTGGGAGAATTTTTCTTTAAAAAAAGATGAAGAATTTTTACAAGAACTTTTGAAAAATTTAAGTTTAAGGGAGGAAATTTTTAAACTTAAATCGACACAATTAAGTGGCGGAGAGGCTAGTAGAATAGGGCTTTTAAGGGCTTTGCTTTGTTCTCCTAAAATTCTCATTTTAGATGAGCTAACAAGTGCTTTAGATATCTTAAATAGCGTTAAAATTATCGAATTTTTAAAAGAATATCAAGAGAAAAACGCTATCTCTTATATTTTCATCACACATCAAGAAGAATTTTTTAAGAAATTTGACTACAAAAAATATCTTCTTTAATTTTAATTTAAGTTAAAATAGAAAATTCGCAGTTTTTTTATCTTATATAAGTTTTGATTATAGAAAAATTATGTAGAATTTTCATAAACAACTTTTAAGTTTAAGGAAAATGAATGACCCCTATGAGTGTGGAGCACCCTTATTTAGGTATTTTTATAATGCTTGTTTTAGCTAGTATGATATTTTTTGGCTTGGTTTTTTTAGCTTCTAAAATTGGCAACAATTTCGCTGCCAAAAATCGCAAAAGGCTTGGACTTGGAATTTATGAGTGTGGTCCTATCCCTGTCAAACAAGCTAATAAAATCAATTCTCAATTTTTTATTTTTGCATTAATCTTCATCTTGCTTGATATTGAGGTTGTCTTTTTGTTTCCTTGGGCTTTGATTTTTAAGGATTTAGGTTGGTTTGGACTTTTGGAGATTGTGATTTTTCTCGCACTTTTGGCGGTAGGATTTTTATATGCCTATAAAAAAGGAGGCTTTAGATGGCAGAGCATCAAGTAAATTATGCAAGTGGTTTGCCTGTGGTTTTGACAAGCGTGGATAAACTTGTGCAATGGGGCAGAAGTAATTCTTTATGGGCTTTATCGTATGGTTTGGCTTGCTGTGCGATTGAGATGATGGCAGCGGGGGGTTCAAGATATGATTTTGATCGCTTTGGGACGATTTTTAGGGCATCTCCTCGCCATAGTGAGGTGATGATAATTGCTGGCACACTTTGTAAAAAACACGCAGAATTTACGCGTCGTCTTTATGATATGATGCCTGATCCTAAATGGGTTATTTCTATGGGAAGTTGTGCAAATACAGGCGGTATGTTTAATACTTACTCCACCGTGCAAGGTGTGGATAGGATTATCCCTGTGGATATTTATGTGCCAGGCTGTGCACCGCGACCTGAGAGCTTTCAATTTGCCCTTATGATTTTGCAGAAAAAAATTCGCAAAGAAAAAGCCTCGCGTAAAATCCCTCCTAAAAGGCTTGTGTGATGAGAAAATATAGTGATAAGAAAAACGCTCAATTAAAAAATTATTATGAAGATAGATTTTACCACGCTCCACACACTCAAAAATTGCCTGTTGAAAAAAGTGTTTTTGAGGAATTTGAGCTTTTGTTAAAGCAAGAGCTTGAGCTTAAAGCTTCTTTTGTGGAGCTTGATTTTTGGGTGATAGAAATTCAAAAGGAGGATAATCTTAAGGCTTTGACCTTGCTTAAAGGTTTAGGTTTTGAAGTCTTTACGGAGGCGAGTGCCATTGATTTTGTTGCTACAAAAAAGGGTTTTGAACTTTTTTATCAACTTTTAAATTTAAAGCAGAAATTAAGAGTGCGTGTAAAAACCTTTGTCGGCGTTAAAGAAAAGGTGCAAAGTGTCGTAAGTGTGTTTAAGGGAGCTAATTGGAGTGAGAGAGAAATTTATGATATGTTTGGCATTTTTATTGTAGGACACCCAAATTTAAAGCGACTTTTAATGCCTGATGATTGGTTTGGACATCCTTTTTTAAAGAGTTATCCTTTACAAGGTGATGAATTTGCAAAATGGTATGAGATTGATAAAATTTTTGGTAAAGAATACCGCGAAGTTGTGGGCGAAGAGCAAAGAGACCCAGGCTTTGCCGATGATAAAGACACGCTTAATTTTTCAAGGCTTTATCACGAAACGCAAAAAGGTGCTTTGCAAAGCGAAAAATCTTTCAAACAAGAATATCAAGAAGAAAGTGGCGTAGCTTTCGTCAAAAAAGTTAAACGCAATCAAGCCAAAATTTTAGATAAAAGGCGTTAAATGCAAATTCCTAGTAAATTAAAACCCTATTACGAAAATATCGCTTTTGAAAGAGAAGATGCTAAGATGATTATCAATCTTGGTCCTCAGCACCCCTCCGCACACGGAAATTTACGCTTGATTTTAGAGCTTGATGGAGAGCAAGTTATTAAAGCGCGTCCTTGCATAGGTTATATGCACCGCGGTATGGAAAAAATGGCGGAAAATATGATTTATCAAGAATTTATCCCCACAACTGATAGAATGGACTATATTGCTGCTTCGGCAAATAATTATGCTTATTGTGCGGCGGTTGAAAAGCTTTGTGGGCTTGAAATTCCACGCCGTGCGGCTGTGATTAGAATGATACTTTTAGAGCTTAACCGCATTGCTTCGCATTTGCTTTGGCTTGCTACGCACGCACTAGATATTGGGGCGATGAGTGTGTTTTTATATTGTTTTAGAGAGCGTGAGTATGTGCTTGATTTGATAGAAAGATATTGTGGAGCGAGACTGACTCACTCTTCAATGCGTATTGGTGGGGTGATGCTTGATTTACCGGAGGGTTTTTTGGAGGAACTTTTGGCTTTTTGTGCGAAATTTCCAAACGATGTGAAGGATTATGAAGCTCTTTTAGACGATAATAGAATTTGGCGTTTGAGAACTGAAAATATAGGCGTTGTGAGTAAAGAACAGGCGATGAATTGGGGCTGTTCTGGCGTGATGCTTCGTGGGAGTGGGGTGCGTTATGACATACGCAAGGAAGAGCCTTATTTGCTTTATGATGAAGTGGATTTTGGTGTGCCTTACGCTACGCAAGGCGATTCTTATGCAAGATATAAGGTTTATATGCAAGAATTTAGAGAAAGCATTAAAATTCTAATGCAGTGTGCCAAGCTTTATAAGGACACGCCGCCTGAAATTTTGGCAAACCACCCTGAATATGTGAGTGCTTCAAAAGAACAGATTATGACGCAAAATTATTCTTTAATGCAGCATTTTGTTTTGATTACGCAGGGGCTTAAGCCTCCTAAGGGCGAGGTTTATGTGCCAACTGAAAGTCCTAAGGGTGAGCTTGGCTTTTTTATCCATAGTGATGGCACAAGCAGACCTTATCGTTTAAAGGCGAGAACGCCGAGCTTTTGGCATTGTGCCTTTTTTGAAGAAATGCTTGTGGGGAGTTATTTGGCTGATGTTGTGGCGATTATGGGTAATGTAAATATTGTTTTGGGCGAGATAGATAGATGAGACGCGTGGATTTGAGAAATAGCAAGGATTTTTTTGCAGATTTAGCCCGTGTCATTTACGAGGCTAAAGAAAATGAAGTTCTTATTGTGATGTTTGAGATAGGCGATTTTAGTGCGGTTGAGAGGAGCTTTTCCTTTGTGAGAGAGCAAGATTGTGAGCTTTTGAATTCTTTGAAATTTAATGAGGTAGATTGGAGCATAGTGATTAAAAAGGTTAAGCAATGAAAGCTCTTTGTTTTGTCGATATGCTTTCTTTAAAAAATCCACTTTTATGTGAGAATTTAAAGGAGGGTATTAATATATCCTGCCTTGAAGATAGGGCTTTAAAGACGAAGTTTTATAAATGTGAAATTGCAAGTGCGAGTTTTGTTTTAGCTCTTCTTTGTAAGCTTTACAAGCCTTTAGCATTTGAAAAATTAGACGAGGGTTATTTGAGTGCGGAGTCTTGTTTTGGGGAAGATGAGGCTTTAGAGGTGCTTGAGAATCTTAAAAATTATGATACTTTGATTTTTGATGAGGGCTTGAAAAAACATAAAGATTATGGGAATATTCAATATTTTTTAAATTTTTTAAGTAAGGAATTTTATTTAGAGCTTTTGGATAGTTTGGGCGTAAAATGCGACTTTAGCAAAGCTGTTTTAAGTGATTTAAAAGAGCTTGATAATTATGATGGTTTAGTGCTTTTTAATGCACCTTTAAAGGATAAAATGCTCCACGCTTCAAGGCAATTTTTATCCCTTGCTAAGTGTCAAAATGAAGCTTTAGTCGAGCTTTGTGGTGAGGATTTAAAAATAGAAACTAAGATTATTTTAGATGAAAATTTGCAAGGAACAATAGCTTTTTTAAATTATGAAAATGCGAAAGAAAATTTTGTAAAAATAAGGCTAAAGGAATTATAATGAGGGTGAAAATCAACGGAGTAGAATGCGAATTTAACGAGGGTGAAACAATTTTAAATATCGCAAGAAAAAATGACATTTTTATCCCTGCTATTTGTTATCTTTCAGGTTGTAGTGCGACTTTGGCTTGTCGTATGTGTATGGTGGAAGCTGATGGTAAAAAGGTCTATTCTTGTAATACTAAGGCTAAAGATGGTATGGTTGTGGAGAGTGATTTAAGCTCTTTATGGGAAGAGAGAAATGAGATAATGCAAGCATATTGCATTAACCATCCTTTACAATGTGGAGTTTGCGATAAATCGGGTGAGTGTGAATTGCAAAATTTTACCCACAAAGCAAGAGTTAATACCCAAAAGCATTGGATTCAAGATACACATAAGCCTCATAAAGAATGGGGTTTTATCAATTATGACCCCGCACTTTGCATAGTGTGTGAGCGTTGTGTGACCGTGTGTAAGGATAAAATCGGCGAAAGTGCCTTAAAAACAACCCCAAGGGGTGGAGCGGCTGTGGATGCGACCTTTAAGGAGAGTATGGGAAAGGACGCTTATGCGATTTGGACGAAATTTCAAAAAAGCCTCATTGCTCCAGCGACTGGAGATAAGCTTGAGTGTTCAAGCTGTGGAGAATGCACGAGCGTTTGTCCCACAGGAGCTTTAATAGGGGCGAAATTTCAATACACTTCAAATATTTGGGAGCTTAAACGAATCCCCGCTTCTAATCCACACTCAAGTGATTGCGAATTGCTTTATTATGACATTAAGCAAAGTGGTATAGCTGTGCAAAAGCCTAAAATTTATAGGGTGAGTAATGACTTTTCCTTTGCGAGTTTAAATAAGGCTGCAAGATATGGATATGATACGCAAAATGAGGCACAAAAAGATGAAAAAGCTTTCAAGCTTTTATGTGAAAAGATTCAAAATGGCGTGATTAAAAATATTAAATTTAATAGCTTTATTACCAATGAAGAGGCTTTAATTTTACAAAATTTAAAGAAAAAATTTGACCTTCGTTTGCTCAATGATGAAGCCTTAAAATTTAAGGAATTTTTAGAAGAATTTCATCAAAATGCTGGTGAGTTTTACGCGGCAAGTAGCGAGGATATTACAAAGAGTGATTTTATCGTCGTGGCCGGGACGCTTTTGCGTTATGATGCGCCAAGTCTAAGTTATAAAATCAATAATGCCTTAGTGATGAATAAAGGCTCGGGGCTTTATTTTCATCTTTTTAAAGATAAGGGCGTGGAAAAATATTCTAAAAACTTTCTTTCTTATATACATAAAAGTGGGGAGGAAGAGCAAATTCTTTATTATTTACTTCAAAAATTTAGCACAGATGAAACGCTTAAAGAACGCTTAAATTCTTTTTTTGTGGAAGAAGAAAAAGAGATTGAAGAAAGTATTAGTGAAGAAGTGAGTGAGATAATAAGCGAAACAAATGAGGCGGGTGAGATTATCGAAAAAGAAGTGAAAAAAAATATCACTAAAAAAATTAAGAAAAATATCCCTATAAAGCGTAGTTTATTTGCTAAAAATTTGGGGCTTGATGAGGATAAAATGGAGGATTTGCTCCTTAAAAAGTCGCATTTTACTTTAGTTGTGGGAAGTGATTTTTATTTCCATAAAAAGGCAAAAAAGCTTGCTCGTCTCCTTGCTCTTATCCAAAAAACAACGCCTTTTAAGGTCTTTTTAAACCCTACACATACGAATACTTTAGGTGTAGCTTTGCTTTGCGATTTGGATAAAGAAGCTCAAAATGGCGAAATTTTGGGTTATAACGAAAGGGGAGATTTTAGCTTTTCTTATGAAGAGTATTGTGATTTGGCAAGTTCAAGTCTCAATCAACAAGAAGGCACCTTTGTCAATTATGATAAAAGAATCGTTCCAACCAATGCCGCTTTAGAATTTGAGGGCTATTTTTTAAACGATGTGGCAAATGCTTTAGGTTTTGAGGAGGAATTTACGATTCATTACACGCAAAAACTTCCTATTAATAGAGGTTTTTCTCCTATTGCTTTTGATGATTTAGAAAATTTTTATACCAATGGCGGGGAGAATCAAAGAGGCTATTTGCTTGATTTATCTCAGTATAAAAAAACATCAAATTTAAACTATGAAGAGCCTGAATTTAAGGCTTTAGATTTGGATAATTCTCTTTTACTTTATAGTGCAAATCCTAGTTATCAATTTGGTCGTTTTTCAAATCGTGCAAGTGCCTTAAATGAGGCGATTTTTTTAGGACTTAGTGAAGATTTGGCGACTAAATTTGGGGTTAAGGATAGAGATTTGATTAGACTTAACTTAGAAAATGAAAGCTTAAATTTAAGCGTGAGGGTAGATAAGGATTTAGTGGGAGTGGCTTATTTGCCTTATTTTGATGAAAAGATAGATACCTTAAGCTTTTTTAAAGAAAGAATTACAAAAGCAAGTTTAGAAAAAATAGGGGGAAGTGATGAGTGAGCTAGGTTTTTTCATCTTAGAAAGTGTCATTAAATGTTTGTTTGTTTTGGCTGTTTTTGCGACTTTGGCAGGGTTTGCGACCTATGCTGAAAGAAAGGTTTTAGCATATTTTCAAAGAAGAATTGGACCTGATATGGTGGGACCTTTTGGACTCATTCAACTCGTAGCAGATATGATAAAACTTTTTACAAAAGAGGACATTATCCCATCACATTCGCAAAAACTCATCTTTGCTATCGCTCCTTTAATTGCTGCGATTTGTGCCTTTGTATCCTTGGCGGCTATTCCTATGCTTCCAGAATTTACACTTTTTGGACACACGATACGCCCTATTATTGCGGATATTAATGTAGCCTTACTTTTTGTTATCGGCACTTCAGGGCTTTGTTTTTATGCGATTTTTTTGGGCGGACTTGCAAGTCATAATAAATACTCCATCATAGGCGGTGCAAGGGCTTTGGTGGCTATTATTTCTTATGAGAGTGTGGGAGCGTTAGCTTTGATAGCTGTGGTGATGCTTGTGGGTTCTTTTTCTTTGATTGAGATTAATAATTATCAAAATGATGGCTTTTTATCCTGGCTGATTTTTAAGCAACCTTTAGCTTTCGTGCTTTTTGTCATCGCCCTTTTTATAGAAACAAATCGCACTCCGCTTTGTTTAACCGAAAATGAAGCAGACATTGTTTCAGGCTATGGCACGGAGTATTCGGGACTTCGTTGGGGTATGTTTTTCATCGGTGAATATACTTCGATGATAGCAGGAGCGATTTTAATCACGCTTTTATTTTTAGGTGGATTTAATGATTTTTATTTTATCCCGGGTTGGATTATGATGATTTTAAAATCAAGCTTCATTTTCTTTTGGTATTTTTGGGCTAGGGCGGCTTTTCCGCAACTTCGCCCTGACCAAGTGATGAGAATGTGCTATTTGATTTTAATTCCTTTAGCGGTTTTAAATCTCTTAATCACCGCCTTGTTTGTGTTAATTTAGGAGTGATGATGAAAAATTATTATTTAGTCGATGAAAAAAGGAAAAATCCTCAAAGCACTTGGGAGAAAATAACAAGAGCCTTAAAACGCAGTGTGAAATTAGAGCTTTTTGTGGGTTTGTGGGTTGTGATGCGTGAAATGCTTAAAAAGGGTAATTCCGCAACCATTAAATATCCTTTCGAAAAAGTTAAAATAGACAATCGCTACCGCGCTGTGCATAGGTTAATGCGTTTTATAGAAAGTGAAAATGAAAGATGTATAGGCTGTGGGCTTTGTGAAAAAATTTGCATTAGTAATTGCATTAGAATGGAAACTTCGATAGATAGCAATGGACGCAAAAAGGCAAATAATTATAGTATTAATTTGGGGCGTTGCATTTATTGTGGTTTTTGTGCTGAGGTGTGTCCTGAACTTGCCATTGTGCATGGGATAGAATATGAAAACGCCGCTGAGCAAAGATCTTATTTTGGCTACAAAGAGGACTTTTTAACGCCCATTGATAAGCTTAAAAATCAAGTCGAATTTGAGGGTGCAGGCAGTCTTAGAAAAGATGCAGATAATTTTGTGAAAAAAACGCCTCAGTATTATGAAATTTTACAAAAAAGAGAGCAGGATTTGTGTGATGATACAAACTGCACTTTACCTAAAGGAGAAGCGTAATGATAGAACAATTATCCTTTATAATTTTTTCTGTGCTTATTTTAGGCTTTTTTTTAGTTGCTGTTTTGAGTAAAAATATGCTACACTCTCTTTCTGCTTTAGCGGGGGGAATGGTATTTTTATCAAGTTTTTATTTTATGCTTGACGCGGAGTTTTTAGGCGTGATACAAATCATCGTTTATAGTGGGGCTGTGCTTGGAATTTATAGCTTTGCAATGATATTTTTTGACGCTTCGAAAAATTTTAAAGAAAGATTGAAATTTAAAAAAAGTTTTTTTGTTTTAATTAGTCTTAGTTTGGTGGGGCTTTTTGCAAGTTTTATGAGTTTTAAATTGAGCTCTGTAAATGTGGATTTGCCATTTATTGACACAGCCTTATTTGATTTAAATAAGCAACTTGCTTTTGCAATTTTTTCTAAATATTTATTAGCTTTTGAATTTATAGCCCTTTTGCTTTTGATTGCTCTTGTTTGTGCGATTGTTTTAACGCATAAAGAACTTATTAAGGAAAAGCAATGATAGAAAAATATCTTTTTATAGCTTTATTAATGTTTATTATAGGACTTGTAGGTATTTTAAGAAGACAAAATCTCATTATGCTTTTTATCTCAAGTGAGATTTTACTCAATGCTGCAAATTTGGCTCTTGTTGCTGGCTCAAAAGTCCATAATGATCTCAACGGGCAAGTTTTTGCCCTTTTTGTAATGGCAATCGCTGCAGCAGAAGTGGCTGTGGGCGTGGCTTTATGTGTGCTTTGGTATAGAAAAACAGGCACTTTAGAGTTAAAAAGCTTAAAAGAAGTGGAGAATTAATATGCAAAATTTAGCTTTAATTTCTCTTTTTGCACCTTTTGCGTCCTTTTTGCTTGCTAGCATTTTTGCTTTAAAGCAAAGAAGTATTTTACTTGGCTTTGCCTGTTCTTTACTTATTGCTTTAAGCACGATTTCTTCTTTGATTTTGTTTTTTGAAAATGCGAGCTTTAATCTTACGCTTTTTGAATGGTTTATAGGTGTAAATTTTGGTTTTGACATTGATGCTGTGTCTTTGAGTATGATGAGCGTTGTCGGTATAGTAGCGACTTGCGTGCATTTTTATAGTATTTTTTATATGGAAAAAGACGAGGGATTTAATAAATTTTTTGCCTATCTTGGACTTTTTGTTTTTTCTATGCTTTTTTTGGTAATGAGTGATAATTTCTTAGGACTTTTTGTCGGCTGGGAAGGCGTTGGACTTTGCTCTTGGTTACTCATTGGCTTTTGGTATCATAATGATAAATATTCTTTTGCGGCAAATGAAGCCTTTATTATGAATAGAATCGCTGATTTGGGTATGCTGCTTGGAATTTTCTGGCTTTATTTACAGGTTGGCACACTTAAATATAGCGAGGTTTTTGCTATGGTTAGTAGCCTTGAACATAATGCTTTAATACTCATTGCAAGCTGCCTTTTCATCGGTGCTATGGGAAAATCCGCACAATTTCCACTTCACACTTGGTTAGCCGATGCTATGGCGGGACCTACGCCCGTTTCAGCACTCATTCACGCTGCAACTATGGTAACAGCTGGGGTGTATTTGGTTATTAGGGCTGGGGGGATATATGACTTAGTTCCTGAAGTTGGGTATTTAATAGCTATTTTAGGTGCTTTTGTGGCACTTTTTGCCGCTTCTATGGCTTTAGTAGCTAGAGATTTAAAACGCATTATTGCTTATTCTACCCTTTCGCAGCTTGGATATATGTTTGTAGCAGCTGGACTTGGTGCTTATGCTTTGGCTTTGTTTCATTTAGCTACACACGCCTTTTTTAAATCTTTGCTGTTCTTAGGTGCTGGTAATGTGATGCACGCGATGAACGATGAGCTTGATATTAAAAAAATGGGCGGATTAGCTAAGCCTTTAAAAATCACTGCTATTTTTATGACCATTGCTTCTTTGGCTTTGGCTGGAATTTATCCTTTTGCGGGTTTTTTCTCCAAGGATTTGATTTTAGGCTATGCTTTCATTAGCTTTCATCACGGAATTTTTCTAACACTTTTAATTGCTGCTTTTATGACGGCTTTTTATAGTTTTAGACTTTTAATGCTAGTTTTTTTTACGCCTAAAAGACACAGCGCTCATCCGCACGAAGCGAGTAAAATCGCTCTTTTAGCTATGAGTCCTTTGGTGATTTTAGCTTTTGTTGCGGGTTTTTTTGAGCATAGTTTTTTAGAGTATCTTAGCACTAAGCTTGTTTTTATTGACGCACAAAATGGCTTAGTGATGATTTTAGCAAGTGTTGCTGCGGTGCTTGGTGTGTTTTTGGCGATTTTAGCATATAAATTTTCTTGGTTTAAAGAAAGTATCGAGCAAAAAAGTGTGTATAAGCTTTTACAAAATGACTATTTTATCCCGCGTTTTTATCATCAATTTTTGGTTTCAAAATACGCTTCATTGTGCGAAGTGGCAAGGAAATTTGACATAGAATTGCTTGATGGTTGTGTAAGGGCAATGAGTGCTTTCGCATTTAAACTTTCTCAAAAAATTCTTATGCCAAATAGCCTTAGTTTAATGCTTTATTTTATAGTAGGAGCTTTTGTGATTTTACTTCTTTTGGTATGGGGGGTTTAAATGTTAAATATTTTAATTTTCTTTCCTTTACTGGTCGCTTTTTTAAGCTTTTTTTTGGGGCGTGGTGGGATTAAAATTTTTAGCGTTGTGGCGAGTTTGCTTGTTTTAGGACTTAATGGACAAATTTTTTACGATTTTTTGCAGGGAGTGAGCTTTGAGAGTCATTTTAACTTAGGCTTTGCGAAATTTTTTAGTTTTCATATTGGTGTTGGTGCTATATCGTTGAGTTTAATGCTGCTTTGCTCTTTGATGATTTTTTTAAGCTTTTTGTTTTTGAGGGTTGAAAATAAGGCGATTGTGAGTGCAATTTTCATTTTAGAATTTGCGATGATGGGGCTTTTTAGTGCACAAGATGCCTTGCTTTTTTATATTTTTTGGGAATTTTCACTCTTGCCTTTGCTTTATATTTTGGGTGTTTATGGTAGGGATTTTAAGGCAGGGATTAAATTTTTCATTTATGCTTTCGCAGGTTCTATTTTAATGCTTGTAGCTATACTTTATCAGGCTTATTTGACCCAGCAAGTTTTAGGAATTTTCACCTTTGATTTAGAACTTTGGAAAAATAATGTTTCTGTAACCCCACTTTCACAGCAAATTGTGCTTTTTTTAGCCTTTTTTGTAGCTTTTGCGATTAAAGCACCTCTATTTCCTCTACACACTTGGGCGCCTAAGGTTTATGCAAATTCGCCCATTTTGGTACCTGTAATGCTTGTAGCCTTTAAAATGGCACCTTTTGGCTTTTTGCAATTTTGCCTACCACTTTTTCCTGATGCAAGTGTAGTTTTAATGCCTTTTGTGTTAATTTTATGTATGATTAGCGTTGTATATTGCGCGATGATAGCTTTTAAAACTAGAGATTTAAAAGAGCTTATTGCTTATAGTTCGATTTCTCACATTGGCATTATGGTGGCTGGAATTTTTACTTTTAGCATTTTAGGGATTAGTGGGGCGGTTTTTTATATGTTTGCTCACGGTTTGGTTACGGGAACTTTGTTTTTATTGGCACATCTTTTGGTTAAAAAATATGGCACTAGTGAGCTTAAATTTTTGCATTCTTTATCAAGTAAGGCTCCGGGTTTTTCGATTTTCTTCGCTTTGCTTTTACTTGCCAGCGTGTCTTTGCCTTTGACTATATCTTTTGTGGGAGAGTTTTTAGTGCTTTTAGCCTTAGCTAAAATTAATATTTTCTTAGCTTTGTTTGTGGGGCTTGTAGTGATTTTAGGTGCGATTTATATGTTAGCAGTATTTAGAAAAATCTTTTTTATGCAAAAAGAAAGTGAAATTGCTAGTTTTGGACTTAAAATTCGAGAAATTTTAGCTTTAATCCCTGTTATTGCTTTAATTTTTTATCTGGGCATAGCTCCAAATATTTTATTAAAACCCTTGCAAGATGAAGCTAAATCTTTGCAAGAGACGATGTATTTAAGAGCTTTAGAGCAAAAAAATGTGAATTTTTTAAGAGGAGGGCGAGATGAGTGAATTTTTAAATGGAGTTGATTTAAATATTGAATTAGCCTATCCCTTTTTATTTTTAATCGCTGTGGCTATCGTTTTATTGCTTTGTTCGGCTTTTTATCGTTTTAAGGCAAATTTTTATGCTAGTTTAAGCCTTTTAGCTTTAATGGTTAGCTTTTTTTTAGAACTTTCTAATGTCAATGCTTTTGGCTTTAATTCAAATGCTTTTTTAGGCACTTTAAATAATGACATTATCGCCTTTTATGCACAATGTGTCATTTTGCTTTTTTCTTTTTTATATCTTTTAATGGACAAAAAAGACCATATTGGCGAATTTTATGCTTTGTTTTTATTTATGATAGCCTCTTTAATGCTTATGGTTTCAAGCTCAAATTTACTTTTGATTTTCATCGGGCTTGAGGCTTCTTCTTTGGCTCTTTATACACTTATCGCAATGCAAGGAAATCGCAATGCCATCTCATCGGCACTTAAGTATTTTAGCGTTGCGGCTGTTGGGAGTGGATTTTTCGTTTTAGCTTGTGCTTTTATTTATTTTAAAACGGGTAAATTTGATTTATCTTTAAGTTTAAATAGCGGATTGAAGGACATTTGGCTTTTGAGTGCTGGGGTGCTTATTTTTGTTCTTTGTGCCATTAAACTTTCTTTAGCTCCTTTTCATTTTTGGTTGCGTGATGTGTATTATGCGAGCCATTCTAATTTGGTCGCTTTTATTTCTGTTGTGCCTAAAATAGCAATGTTTGCTGTGCTTATAAGACTTTTTGATTTTTTCAATTATGTAGAATTTGGCACTATCATTGCCGTTTTAGCTGTTTTTTCTATGATAGTCGCTTCCTTAGCAGCCTTGAGTCAAAAAGATGTGAAAAAGATGTTTGCCTATTCTTCTGTGGTGCATTCTTCTTTTGTATTAGTCGCACTTGTGCCTATGTTAAGTTTTGAATTGGGAGATGATTTAAATTTTGTATTTTGGGTAGTTTTTGGTTACTGGATTTTGTTTGCTTTTGCGAATTATGGTGTTTTTTTAATTTTAAGCACCTTGCAAAAAAGTTCTTTTGAGACTTTAAATTCTTTACTAAATGTCAAACCATTTTTAGCTTTTGCTTTGGGATTTTGTGTGCTTTCTTTGGCTGGAATTCCTCCTTTGGGACTTTTTTGGGGCAAATTTATGGTGCTAAAATCTTTGGTAGAAAATGATTTGGCATATTTAGCACTTTTTGTGGCTTTAGCTTCTGTATTAATGCTTTATAATTATTTAAAAATCATCATTCATTCTTTTTTTGTGAGAGGAAAGATTGTGGGAAAAGATCTTTATAAAGATTTAAAATGGGAGCAAAAATTAGCTCTAATGCTTTGCATTATCGTAAATGTTTTTGCATTGTTGTTGATGTTATAAGAGTTTTGATATAATTTTATATGAGAGTTTTAATTTTATTATTTTTTAGCATTTCTTTAGCATTTTCTTTTGAACTTGTTCTTAATTCTGGTCGTGAAGAGAGTGAGCCTTTTGCTGTTTTACACGCTAAAAATGATGAGCCTTTTACTTGTATGCAAAAAATTAACGAGGCAAAGCTTTTTTTTGAATGTGAAATTACGGGCGTGGTAAATAATGAATTAAAAAATCAAAATTTCGCCCTTTTTGATCTTCAATTTCAAAAAGAAGAACAAAAAATTAAAATGTTTATTTTCCCAAAAATTAATGCAAAAATGTTTAATCTTTCTCAAAATATTTACGAGGATAAAGAATTAAGCGTTTTAAATTCGCACCGCTCTAAAGGTTTTACCTTTGTCTTTTCGCATCAAATGACTTCGCATCATATGGATGATGGTTTGGATTTTGACATTGTTTTCCCTCACGAAACTTTGCCATTTGTAGGGGCTCTTGATTTAAACTCAGATCCAGTAATTATCCCGCAAAGTGCGGATATTAATACCTACTTGCGTATTAAAAGTGAATTTGAAAAAGGTAATTTTATGCAGGTGATTACCGATACACAAAACGCCATAATACGTTATAAGGGCAGTATTTTTATGAGCGAGTTTATGCTTTACAAACTTAGAGCACAAAGTGAAATTTATACGCAAAATCCAAGTATTAGAGACCAACAAAGCTTAGAAAAAATGATTGATGAGATTAAAACCTATACGAGAACTTTTACAAGTGATAAAAATTACGCAGAAATTTTACACATTATGCTTAAAACCTATATTGCACTTTCGCAGAGAAAAGATGTGGATTATACAATGTCTATTTTGGAAAATGAACTTCCTAAAAATGATTTTACCCAGCTTTCTCGTCTTGAATATGCTGATTATATTTATCATCTTAATGAAAAAGATAGGGCGATTAAAATTTATGAAGATATTTATTTTAATACAGATAATTTAGACCTTGCTTCAAGGGCAGCTATGGCTTTGGCTAGAGATTATTTATTAAATCATAATGCCTTTAAAGCTAGAGAATTTACAAATACTATTTTAAAGGCTAATGCGAGTTATTTTGGCAAAGATATCGCACGTTCATTAGAGCTTGCCAAGCTATTTTATACGATAAAAGATTATGACATCAGTTCGCAAATTTATTTGCATACTTTTTCTAAAATGCCTAGAATCGACGAACGCTATGAAGAGACCTTGAAAAATTTAGCCCTTTCTTTAGCACAAAACGCAAAACCTAACGAAGCGAAACGCTATATTGATTTGTATCTTAATGAATACCACGATGGTAAATATTTAGATTCCATCAAAAAGGCTAACGATGAAGTTTTTTTTGCGGTGGGGGATAATAATGCCACGCTTTTACACACGCGTTATAAAGATTTAATGAAAGAATATGAGCTTAAAGATGAAAGCATAGCCCGCAAAGCCTTAGATGAAGATGTTAAGCTTTATTTTAAGGAGAAAAATTACCCTGCTGTTTTAGCTTATAAAAATATCATTGAACAAAGTCAATTGCCTAATGCTACTAAACTTTTGGAAATGGCGGCTATTGAGGAATTAAAAGCAAATCTTAAAAAAGATGAGTGTATTGAGGCTGTGAAAATTTTTACACAATTTAGCATTTATGAAATAGGACAAAAAATAGAGAATAAAAAGCAAATGCTTGCTTGTTTGCAAAGAACTTCTAAGATTAATCAAGCTTTAGAATACATCGATAAAAACGCCCACGAAGATAGCATTTTTTATCATCTTCAAAAGGCACAAATTTATTTTGATAATAAACAATATGCTAAAAGTATAGCCTTAGCAAAAGAGATAAATGATTCTAAAATTCTAAAAAGTGAAGAAGAGGAATTTAAGGCATATTATTTGCAATTTGTTTCATTTTTACGCTTAAATCACTACAATGACGCTATTAAAATTTTGCAAATTTTAGAAAGTTTTCCTATGAATTTTACTATGGTTGAGGCTTATGATGAGTTAATTTCTTACGCTAGAGATAGAAATATGACGACTACGATTTTAACTTATGCACCTAAGGCGATTGATTATCAAAATTACAAGGGCATTAATCTTTTTAGTCCAAATTTGGAATTTATTTACCTAGAAACCCTACAAAAAAATGCCGAATTTGACAAAGCTTTAGAGCTTTTAAAAGATTTAGTTAAGCTTAAATTAAGTCCTAGTGATAAGGCAAGAGCACTTTATACAAGAAGTCAAATTTATGAAAGTCTAAAGGATACAAATGCCCAAAAACAAAGCCTTAAAGAATGTTTAGAGGTCAGCGGGTCGTCAAATTGGCAAAATTTATGCAGGGAGAAAAATACCCTTTTAGCTAATTGAATTTCTTGCTTAAAAATTCAAAAGCTTGAGAAAATTTAAGCGGAGTGCTTGAGAATTTTTTATTGAAAGTTCTTTGTCTTTTAGCAAGTTGTGCGGTGTGAGTATTGATAAGCTCTTCAAGTTCTTTAAGTGAAATTTCATCATTTAAATATGCTTTAGTCTCTTTTAATCCTATGGAGTTTAACGGCTTTAAATTAGCATCAAAATGCGTAAAAAGTCCTCTAGCTTCTTCAATTAAGCCCTGTTTTAACATAAGTTTTGTGCGTTTTTGTATATTTTTTTTAAGCTCTTCTTTATCCCAATGCAATTCATAAATTTCAAGCTCTTTTAAAACCCCTTCTTTTTTCGTTCTTCGCAAAAATTCGCTAGGAAGTTCTTTTGTGATTTCATAGATATTGAGCCATTTTTTAAGGCGGTAACTATCATTTTTAGCTACCTTAAATTCTGGGTCTATTTGTAGGCAAAGGGTGTAAATTTCGTCGTTGCTTAATGTTGTAGGCTTTTCTTCTATTTTGGCACTAAGTCCATTCATCATTGTTTTGAGATAAAAACTCGTGCCACCTGTGATAATGAGAGGCTTTTCTTTTTCTTTAGCAAAGGTTTTAGCTTTTTGATATTCGTCGATAAACAAGCCCACATTAAAATGCTCACAAACGCTTAAAAGATTGACACCAAAATAAGCAATTTTTTCTAAAATTTCTTTTTCTACTTTAGCACTTGCTATGTTAATTTCTTTATATACACAAAGGCTATCAAGGCTTAAAATCACAGCATCAAATTTTAAAGCAAGAGCATTTGCAAGGGCTGTTTTCCCACTAGCTGTGGTGCCTATGAGTGCAAATTCAAAAAACATAGCCATTTTTTCCTAAAAATTTATTTATTTTAAGTAAAATTATAGCAAAAATTTAAAGGCTAAAAATGAATGTATTGTGGGTAAAGATTAAAGATATTTTGGAACTTGTGGTGTTTAAGCATTCGATTTTCGCCTTGCCTTTTTTATTCTGTGCGATGATAGTTGCTTCTCAAATTAAAAATGATAGCGTTTGGTTTGGCTTTAGTGCTTTGATTTTGGGCATTATCTGTGCGGTGAGTGCTAGAAATTTCGCTATGGCTACAAATCGTTTAATGGACGAGGACATCGATAAAGATAATCCTCGCTGTAAGGATCGCCCCAATATTAGCGGTCGTATCGGCAAGATGAGTGTTTGGGGTTTTATCCTTGTTAATGCTCTTATTTTCATAATTTGTTCTTATTTTATTAATCCTCTTGCCTTTTATCTTTCCTTTCCCGTATTATTTTTACTAGCATTTTATTCAGCTTTTAAACGCTTTAGTTCTTTAGCACATTTGGTTTTGGGCTTTTGTTTAGGACTTGCACCTGTGGCGGGGAGTATTATTGTTTTGGGCGAAATTCATCTTTTTAGTGTGATTTTGTGTTTGGGTGTTACTTTTTGGACGGCTGGTTTTGATTTGCTTTATGCTTTGCAAGATATGGAGTATGATAAAAAGGTCGGTTTGTATTCTGTCCCTGCGAAATTTGGAGTAAATGCTACGCTTTTTATCTCGGCTTTTTGTCATTTTTTAGCTACGCTTTTTTGGCTTTTGTTTGTGTGGGTAGCACCGCTTGGTGGTATTGCTTTTTTGGGAGTGTTAATTTGTGGAGCTATTTTAATGGCGGAGCATTTTATCGTGCGTAAAAATTTCGATCACATTGACAGGGCGTTTTTTACCTTAAATGGCTATTTAAGTGTGGTGTTTTTCATTTTTGTTTTGGTGGATTTATTATGGAGATGAGTTTATTTCAAACAAGATTTAAGATAGAATTTGATGAATTTGATGAAAGTAAAAGTGAAATTTTAAGCGAATATGCAAATATCAATATTAATTCTAAATTAGTAAAATGGAAAAAGCTTATTTATAAGGTCGATTTTGAGGAGAGTGAGAGGGTTATTTTTGACTTACTTTTAAGCCTTAAAGAAGATATTATCCGTATAGAAAATCATCTCTTCCGCCAAGAAGAATTGCTTGCATTAAAATACAAAACGCACATTAAGGCTTTAAATTTTGAATACTTAGAATTTTTAGAAAATATGCTTGAAAGCGGTAAAGATTATTATGCGAGATTTGAATTAAATCATCAAAAAATAGCCCTATTTTTTAAAGCACAAAGTGGAAATTTGGCTAAAATTACTAAAATTAAACCAGAGGATTTAATTTCTTATAATGCTTTTGTGGTTGAAATTCAAAGAAATGTGATTAGAGAAAAAAAGGAAGCTGGTAATGGGTGAAGAATTGCTTTATTTGGTGTTTATCGTTATTTTATTTGCGGCGATTGTTGCTTATATGTATCTTAAAGACAAGGAACAAAGCCTTAAATTGTCAAAATTTGAAAGCGTTGTGGAGGATATGAGTAAGGAACTTCATTATGTTAAAAAAGAACTTTTAAGCCGCGATGCTTTTGATGAGGAGTATAATAACGAGCTTTTGAGAAATGAAATGCAAATTTTGCTAGAAAAAGAGGTCGCGAATAAAATTTTACCGATTTTAAAAAGTTTGCAAGGTATGGAGCATATCATTGAGCAGTTTCAAAATGAACAGCAAGAAAGGCTTTTAAGCTTAGAACAAAAGGCACAAAGCATCACAAAGCTTACGCCAAATTATGATGCCGAAGAGCAAAAAATCATTGATTTGTTTAAAGAGGGCAAGAGCATAGAGCAAATTGCTAAAGATTTAAGAATAGGCACGGGTAATGTCGAGCTAGTCTTGAAATTTAAAAAGATTATAAAATAATGTTAATTGATAGTTTCGGTCGTCATATTACCTATCTTCGTATTTCTGTTACGCAAAGGTGCAATTTTCGCTGTCTTTATTGTATGCCTAAAATCCCTTTTGATTATGTGCCAAAGGAAGAGCTTTTAAGCTTTGAGGAGATGTTTGTTTTTGTAAAAGAATTGATTGATAGAGGGGTGAAAAAAATTCGCATAAGTGGTGGAGAACCCTTACTTCGTAAGGATTTAAGTGTCTTTATTAAGATGATAAAAACTTATAAAAATGATATAGATTTAGCCCTAACGAGTAACGGTTTTTTGCTAAAAGACTATGCTAAAGAGCTGAAAAATGCAGGGCTTGAACGCATTAATATCTCCCTTGACACCTTAGATTCTAAAAAAGCAAAAAAACTTGCCCAAAAAGATGTTTTAAGTTCGGTTTTAGCGGGCATTGAGGAGGCGATTTCTTGCGGTTTTAAGGTGAAGCTTAATACTGTTGCACTTAAGGGCTTAAATGATGATGAGTTAATTTCTCTTTTAGAATTTGCTAAAAATAAAAAAATGCAAATTCGCTTTATAGAATTTATGGAAAATATCCACGCTTACGGAGCTTTAAGAGGACTTAAAAAAGATGAAATCATCAAACTTTTATCACAAAAATATACAATTTCTTTAATTAAAAAAGACGAATTTGCTCCCGTGAGTTTATATAGTGCAAACGGCTATGAATTTGGCATTATCGACCCGCATAGCGATGCGTTTTGTAAGAATTGCAACCGTATAAGATTAAGTGCTGAGGGACTTTTAATCCCTTGTTTGTATCACGAAGATGCACTAAGCATTAAGGAAGCAATGCGTTCAAAAGATATTGAAAAAGCCTTGCAAATTTTAGTCAAAGTGTTAGAAAATAAGCCTGAAAAAAACGAATGGAAATTAAATGATAATCAAATTTCTAAGCGTGCCTTTTATCAAACGGGGGGATAAATGCAAGTTGTTGAGAGCTTTTTAAGCATACAGGGTGAGGGAAAATTTGCTGGAAATTTGGCTGTTTTTGTGCGTTTTTCTGGGTGCAATTTTAATTGTGTGGGCTTTAATGTCAAAAAGCAAAAAGAGGGCAAGGAGCTTGTGGGTTGCGATACTTTAAGGGCTGTTTTTACAAAAGAATATCAAAATACTTATAGTAAATTCAATGCAAGAGAGCTTTTTTTAAGAGTGCTGACTTTGGCTAAGGATTTTAAACCCATTGTTGTGATAACGGGCGGAGAGCCTTTAATCCATCATAAAAAGCCGGAGTTTTTGCGTTTCATTACGCTTTTATTGGAGGCGAAATTTGAGGTGCATTTTGAAACAAATGCGAGTATTAAAATCGATTTTAAAAAATATCCTTTGTATAAAAAATGTATCTTTGCACTTGGCATAAAGCTTAGTAATAGCGGAGTTTCAAAGGAAAAAAGACTAAATTATAAAGCCTTAAAAGCTTTCAAAAAAAAAGCAAAAAAAAGCTTTTACAAATTTGTTTTGGAGGAGAAATTTTTAAACAAGGCTGAAGAGGAGATTGAGAAAATTTTAAGCGTGGTAAAAAATGAGGTTTATTGTATGCCTTTGGGAGAAAATGAAACAAAGCTTAAGAAAAATGCCCTTGCTTTGGTTAATTTTTGCTTAAAAAATGGCTATAATTACACGGATAGAATGCACATTAGACTTTGGGGAGATAAAGAGGGCGTATGATTATTAGAAAAATGCTTGAATTTGAAAATGCACATATTGTGAGATTTTGTTCCTCTAAGCGTTGTAAAACGAGCATTCACGGACATTCTTATAAGATAGAAATTTTGCTTGAGAGTCGGCATTTGGATAATGCTGGTATGGTGTATGACTTTGGACTTTTGAAAAATGAAATAAAACAAATTGTAGATAGTTTTGACCACGCCATTACGCTTTTTAGGGGTGATGATGAAAATTATCTCAATGAAATGAAAAAATATTCTAGTCGTTGGGTGCTTTTGCCTGTAAATGTGAGTGCGGAGAATTTTTGTCGTGTGTTTTTTGTCTTAATTGACGCTTTGCTAGAAAAAACAAAAATGCAAAATGGCGAAAAGGGCGTAAAACTTCAAAGTATCATCATACACGAGACAAGAACAGGCTACGCGCAAGGTTTTAGAGAGGATGCTTACAGTGAGCTTTTGCCTAAAATTTCGTTAAAGGAGATAGAATTTTCTAAGGCGATTAAGGCGGAGTGGAGTGATGAAGACTTTTATGAAAAGCTTTGTGGAACTCATATTTTTATCAATCCTAAGGAGTTATAATGAAGATTTTTAGCATTTTAATCTTATTTCTAGCTTTATTTTTGGGAGCTTGTAGTGCAGAAAAGGAGCAAGAAGTCAAAAAAAGTGTTGAAGATGAAGTGGTGCAAATTGAACAAAATGACGAAAAGACCGAGCTAAATGATAATAATCTTCCCCTACCAGTCGAAGATGAGGCGCGCTAATGCAAGGATATGAGTTTTTTTTAGCTTTACATCTTTATACACTTTATGCAAGTGCATTTTTAATCCTTTTTTATCTTGGTTTAACGCAGGGAAATTTTAAAACAGAATTTATTTTTATCCGCAGAATTCGACTTTTTCTGCCTATATTTTATCTTTTTTTAATTCTTGCTTTATTTACAGGCTTGTTGCTTTGGGCACTTAAGGGTTTTGAGGCAAATTTACGCTTTTTTATGATGCTTTTGATGTGGATTTTAATTTTAACTTTAGCTATTTTTCAGTTTATTTTATTTAAAAAAGCACGTAGTGTAAGGCGTTATGTTGGTTTTAGATGGGCTAGTTTAGCGATTTTGCTTATTGAGCTTTTGTTACTTGCAATACCCTTTATTGATGTTAGTTATGCAGTTTTTGTATCATAAAGAAGCGAAAAATCCCTGCATTTTTTTAGAAAAAGAGGCTTTTTTACACCTTAAAGTAAGAAGAGTTAAAGAGGGCGAAAGTCTAAATTTGCGTAATTTTCAAGATGACTTTTTATACACTTATAAGATTAGTGATGTAAAAAGAAATAGCTGTGTCCTAAACCTTAGCTCACAAAAAGAAATTTTAACTTTTAAAAGTGGAGTTAGTTTAGCTTTAGGTGTAATAGAGCCTAAAATTTTGGAAAAGATTTTACCCTTTTTTAATGAAATGGGACTGCAAAAACTGATTTTGGTTTATTGTGAATTTTCACAAAAAAATTTTAAAATTGATAAAAAACGCCTTGAAAAAATTCTTATTAATTCTTGTCAGCAGTGTGGAAGAGGGGATTTGATGGAGCTTGAGCTTTATGAAAATGTAGATCATTTTTTAACAATTTATCCTAAGGTTGTTTTAGTAGATTTTGAGGGAGAAAAAAAAGAATTTGATAAAGATACACTTTATTTTATCGGTGCTGAGGGAGGATTTAGCCAAAGTGAAAAAAGGAAGATTAAAGATAAGATTGCTCTAAATTCACCTTTTATTTTGAAAAGTCAAAGTGCTGCTTTGGGTGTTTTGTCGAAAATTTTGCTTTAATTTTGCTTAATTTTATCTTTCTTTTATGTTAATCAACTATAATTACAGCTTATTGTTTAAAAATTTCAAGGAAAAATAATGAAAAAAGAACTTCACCCAGAATATGTAGAATGCAAAGTGAGTTGTGCTTGTGGAAACACTTTTGTTACAAAATCTAATAAGGCTGAGTTAAGAGTGGATATTTGCTCAAATTGTCATCCTTTTTTCACGGGTAGTGAAAAAATAGTCGATGCAGCTGGACGCGTAGAGAAATTTAAGAAAAAATACGCAATGCAGTAAAATGCTTTATTTTATTCCTACTCCCATAGGAAATTTAGGCGATATTAGCTTACGCTCTTTGGAGCTTTTGAGTGCTTGTGAAATTGTATTTTGCGAAGATACTAGAGTTTGTAAGCATTTGATCGCCTTATTAAATGAAAGATTTAAAACTTGTATTAGACCCCAAAAATTTTTTTCTCTCCATACACATAATGAAAAAGAAGTGCTTGAAAGGCTTGATTTAAAGCTCTTTGAAAAAGATGTTGCATATTTAAGCGATGCAGGAATGCCCGGTATTAGTGATCCGGGTTTTGCCTTTGTTCAATTCGCTCTAAAACATAAGCTTTCTTATGAGGTTTTGCCCGGTGCAAATGCTGCTTTAGTCGCACTTGTAAGCTCAAATTTGTGTGAAAAGGAATTTATTTTTCTTGGTTTTTTGGCAAATAAGGGTAAAGAGAGACAAAAAGAGATAGAAAATTTGCTTTTAAATCCTTATCCCACTATAATTTATGAAGCTCCAACACGCATTTTAGCCTTAGTGCAAACCATCGCAAAGTTTGAGCCAGAAAGGGAACTTTTTGCAATGAAAGAGATTAGTAAAAAATTTCAAACTTCTTTTAGGGGTAAGGCTAAAGAACTTGCTAAAGAATTGAAAAGTGCAAATTTAAACGGCGAATGGGTTTTAATCGTGGCGAAATCTTTACAAAATTTTTCTTCAAATTTACTTTGCGAGAGCGATATTTTAGAGCTTGACTTGCCTTTAAAGATCAAAAGTAAGCTTTTAGCTAAGATGAGTGGAAAAAATTCTAAAGAGCTTTATCAAAAACTGCTTTTAAGTCAAAATGAGGTAAAATAAATGATAGTCTATGGAAAGCAAGTATTTTTTTATATTTTGCAAAAACATAAAGAAATGATTAACGAGCTTTATCTAGCAAAAGAGTGTGATAAAGCTACATTTTCTTTAATAGCAAAATCTGGATTTAAGATTAAAAAGCTTGATTTTAAAAGTGCTCAAGCCTTGGCTAAGGGTGGAAATCATCAAGGTTTTTTAATGGATATTAAAGAATTTGACTTTGTGCCTTTTTGTGAGCTTAAGAAGAGTGAATTAATTGTTATGCTTTATGGAATTAGTGATGTAGGAAATATCGGTGCTATCATACGCACGGCTTATGCTTTGGGTGTTGATGGCTTACTTTTTATAGGAAAAAATTTGGCACAGGAGAGCATCGTGCGTTCAAGCAGCGGAGCGGCTCTTGACTTACCTATTTGTTTAAGCAATGACGCCTTATCGGCATTAAATGAACTTAAACAAATGGAATTTAAGTTTTATGGTGCTGATGGAAAAGGTAGGGAAGTCCATCATTTTACCTTTCCAAAAGGCAAAAAAGTTTTGATAATGGGAAGTGAGGGCTTTGGACTGCCCTCAAAAATAATCCAAAAATGTGATGAGTGCGTTGGTATAGCTATGCAAAATGACTTTGATAGCCTTAATGTCAGTGCGGCTTTTGCAATACTTTGTGATAGGATAGTGCATGCAAAATTATAAAAAATTACAAGATTTAAATTTAAGAGAAGTTTCGGCAAATACGCAGATTGAAATGGCTTTTTTTGAAGCTTTGCTGGAAAAGGATTTTAAGACTTTAATCCGCTTTAATGTCAAGGGCTTTATTAAAATTTTAGAGCGTGAGTATGAGCTTGATTTTACAGAATTTAATGAGGAGCTTGAGCAGTATTTAAGTGAAAATCAACCCAATTCTTTACACATCACTAAGACGGTAACACCGCCTCTTGCCTCTTATAGTCATAAAGGGTCGATTTTGCCTATTATAGCTATTGTTTTATTTGTTTTTGTTGCGGGGGTTGGGGTTTATTATTTTGATACATTGAAAGAATTGTTAAAAAGTGAGGAGAGCTTTGCAAGTGCGGTTAGCCTAGATGTAGCAAAAGAGGCGGAGCTTAATTTAAAAAATCTTGAAAATTCCGTTGTGATTGTGGGTGAAGAAAATTTAAGTGAGATAAATGCAAGCGTTAAAGTTCAAGAGAATTTAGACGAAGAGCTTAAAGACACTAATGAAAGTTTAAAAATCACATCTTTAATTAATGAAAATAACACTAGCGAAATCAATCAAACTAAGCTAGAAGAGGCAGATTTAAATTTGCAAAAAATTTCAAAAGAAGTCGCCAAATTTAAGGTCAATAGTAAGGTTTGGGTCGGTGTGATTAATCTTAAAAGCGGTAAAAAGATGACTTGGGTTAAGGAGAGCGATTTTGAAATTCCTTTAAATGAAGATCAGCTTATTTTAACGGGCGCCACAGCCTTTGTGGTGAGTGATGAGGAGGGTAATGAAAAATCTTATCCTGCAGGAATTTCTAAGAGATTCTTGATTAAAGACGGCAAGATCACTAGCATTAGTGCTGCGGAATTTAAGCAATTAAACAAGGGTAAAGACTGGTAAGATGAGAATTTTTTGTTTAATTGTGTGCTTTGCAACGGGTGTCTTTGGAGTTTCTAGCTTAGAATTAGCACAAAATATCATAGGTGATAGTAGTAAAAATAATCAAATTTCTTTATTGTTTTCTCATCAGGAATTTAATGACAATAATGGAAATTTGGACATTGAACGCATTTCAAGAGTATTAAAAACAAATTCTTTATTAAATCTTACTCTTTCAAGTCCTCAAACCTTAAGACTTAATTTTAAAGCAAAAAGCGATGCGGTTTTGTTTTTTAAAATTATTAATGAGGCTTTAAATGAGGCTGGTTATGTTTATTTTATCCCTGTGCATTTAAGCTTGAGTGCGGGTGAGATTGATTATACCATACAACTAGAATCTCAATACATCTTAGACCCAGGCACTTTTTATCGAATTTTAAGAACAAATTCTGTTTATATAGATGATATTAAACAAAGTGCTAAAAATTATTATGAATATGAACTTGATTTTAGCGAAGCGAGACTTGAAACAAATGTGAATTTAGCCCTAAATGTAACGAAAAATTTGGAAAAGCCGTTGAGAGATTATGTTTTTGCACTTAAGGGGGCAAAGAGTATGGATATAGAAGCGAATGCGGCGGATTCTTGGTTTATTAAAATTCTATTTTTGGATAAAAATTTAAATTTAATTAGTGCGGTTAAAAATGATAAGAAAAATAATCATTTTTCAGGAACAGTTCCAAACGGCGCAGTTTATGCAATAGTCAGTGATATGTATAATTTGGACAATATCAAAAGAGGCTTAAAAATCACTTTAAAGAGATAAAAATGTTTGATGAAATTCATTTTAATACCATAGAAAGACTCCCAAATTATGTTTTCGCAGAAGTTAATGCGATTAAAATGGCGGCAAGAAGGGCAGGGGAGGACATCATAGACTTTTCTATGGGTAATCCAGATGGCAAAACCCCTCAACATATCATCGATAAGCTTTGTGAAAGTGCGAATAAGGACAAGACTTCCGGCTATTCTACTTCTATGGGGATTTATAAACTTCGTTTAGCCATTTGTAACTGGTATAAAAGAAAATATAGCGTCAATTTAGACCCAGAAAGTGAAGTTGTGGCGACTATGGGAAGTAAGGAGGGCTTTGTCAATCTTGCAAGGGCTGTGATAAATCCGGGCGATGTTGCCATAGTGCCAACTCCAGCTTATCCTATCCACACACAAGCCTTTATTATCGCGGGAGGCAATGTTACTAAAATGCCTTTATTTTATAATGATAGTTTTGAGCTTGATGAAAATGCCTTTTTTGAAAGTCTTAATAAGGCACTTTGTGAGAGTGTTCCAAGGGCACGTTATGTGGTTGTGAATTTTCCGCATAATCCTACAACAATTACTTGCGAAAAGAGTTTTTATGAAAGATTAGTTGCTATGGCTAAGAAGGAGCGTTTTTATATTATTAGTGATATTGCTTATGCAGATTTGACCTTTGATGGGTATCAAACTCCTTCTATTTTAGAGCTTGAGGGGGCTAAAGATGTAGCCGTAGAGACTTATACCCTTTCTAAATCCTATAATATGGCAGGTTGGCGTGTAGGCTTTGTCGTGGGAAATAAACGCCTTATTGCTGCCCTTAAAAAAATTAAATCTTGGTTTGATTATGGTATGTATACTCCCATACAAGTTGCTGCAACCATAGCACTTGATGGCGATCAAAAATGCGTAGAAGAGATTCGCCAAATTTATGATAAAAGGAAAGAGGTTTTACTCGATGCTTTTATTAATGCTGGCTGGAATTTGCAAAAGCCTAAGGCAAGTATGTTTATATGGGCGCGTTTGCCTGAAAATAAAAGACATTTAAAAAGCTTGGAATTTTCTAAGCAGCTTTTACAAAAAGCAAATGTTGCCGTGAGTCCGGGACTTGGATTTGGCGAGGCTGGAGATGAATTTGTAAGAATTGCTTTAATAGAAAATGAAAATCGCATACGCCAAGCTGCAAGAAATATTAAAAAATTTCTAAAAGGTTAAAAATGAAAGTAGCACTTTTAGGATATGGAGTGGTTGGCTCTGCTGTGGCTAAGGCTTTGATAGAAAATCAAGAAATCATCAAGGCAAGATGTGGAGAGGAGATAAAGCCTATCATCGCTCTTGCAAGAAGTGCTAAAAAAGATGCTCTAATTCCCATTGTTTATGATGTGGAAGAAATTTTAAAGCGGGAGGATATTGATGTATATGTCGAGCTTATGGGAGGTGTTGGGTTTGCTTATGAGCTTGTGTATAGACTTTTAAAAGAGGGCAAAAAGGTTGTAAGTGCAAATAAGGCAATGCTTGCTTATCATCGTTATGAATTTGAAAATTTAGCTGGAGAATTAGCTTTTGAGGCGAGTGTAGCAGGAGGAATTCCCATCATAAAAGCTTTAAAAGAGGGCTTAGCGGCAAATCAAATTTTAAGCATTAAGGGCATACTTAATGGCACGAGCAATTATATTTTAAGTGCAATGAGTCAAAAAGGGGCTAATTTTGAAGCTACGCTTAAAAAAGCACAAGAATTAGGCTATGCAGAGGCAAATCCTAGTTTTGACATTAGCGGAGAGGATGCTGCACATAAGCTTTTGATTTTAGCTAGTCTTGCTTATGGTATTAAGGCGTTGCCTGAAGATATTTTGTGTGAGGGTATTAGTGCAATTAACGCACTTGATATGGAATTTGCAAAGGAATTTGATTATACCATTAAGCTTTTGGGAATCGCTAAAATGCAAGATTTTAGAGTCGAACTTAGAGTGCATCCTACACTCATTCCAAAGGATACCATGATTGCTAAGGTTAATGGTGTGATGAATGCCGTTAGTATAGAGGGAGATTTGCTTGGCGAAAGTCTTTATTATGGGGCTGGAGCTGGTGGAAAGGCGACGGCTAGTGCTGTGGTGGCAAATTTAATGGAGTTTGCAAGGGGACATCATTTTGAACCTATGCTAGGTTTTAAGCAGAATTTACCCTTTGTTTTACTAGAAAAAGAAGAGATTTTTACAAAATACTATTTAAGACTTAAGGTTGAGGATAAAATCGGCGTTTTATCTAAAATCACACATTTAATGAGTGAGTGCGGCATTTCTGTGGATAGTTTTTTGCAAAAGCCTAAGATTAATGAGCCATATAGCACACTTTTTTTCACTACTCATAAAAGTTACGAAAAAAGCATAAGAGCCTTACTTAAAGCCTTAGAAAAACAAGAATTTATTAAGGCTAAACCTTTTATGATGCGTATAGAAGAATAATGGGCTTAGCTTCGCATTTAAGTGGAATTTTAGGCGAAAATAGGGCTTGTGCTTTTTTAAAAAAACATCGTTTTGAGATTTTGGAAAGAAATTTTCACTCTAAATTTGGTGAAATTGACATCATTGCCAAAAAAGATGAAATTTTGCATTTTGTTGAGGTGAAATTTACGGAAAAAGACTATGAGCCTTATGAAAGGCTTGATTTGAAAAAATATGACAAAATCTTAAAAACCATAGAATTTTACAAACTTAAAAGACAAATTTCTAACGATTTTCAACTTGATTTGATTTGCATTAAGGGTAAGGAAATAGAATTCTTTGAAAATATTAGTCTTTAAGCTAAGATTTTGTTTATTTTTTTATAATCATAGAAAATTTTAAAGGAGAAATTATGGGAAAGTATATTGAACTTACTTCGGAAAACTTTGCCACAGCAAAAGAAGGTGTGGCTTTGGTAGATTTTTGGGCGCCTTGGTGCGGACCTTGCAGAATGTTATCCCCTGTGATTGATGAACTTGCGAATGAGTTTGAGGGCAAGGCTAAGATTTGTAAGGTAAATACAGACGAGCAGGGCGATTTAGCGGCTGAGTATGGTGTCCGCTCTATACCGACTTTGATTTTCTTTAAAAATGGTGAGGTTGTAGGACAGCTTGTAGGTGCACAGTCAAAGCAAGCCATTGCCGACAAAATCAATTCTTTACTTTAACTTCTTTGTGGGGCTTTATGCCCCTCTTTTTGTTTATTTTTTAATATTTATATTATATCAAGTGCGGTGAAATTAATTTTATATAGTTTTTTATTTCTTTATCCTAATAAAAAGCTTTAGTTATAAAAATTAATAAAAACTTTTAGGTTTCAATTTTACTATGAGAAAGGGAAAATGACTTTTGGTTACTAACTTTTTTAAGTTATAATTTAGCAAGATTATCGCAAAAGGAAAATATGCAACCACTAACTAAAGACACCTTAACGCAGATAAATACCACAATATGTGGCGATAAGAAAAGCCTTGAAGTATTGCAGAATCAAGGTATTGTAAAAACATACACAAAGGGACATAGAATCTACCCTGATAGCGATGAGCTGCTAGGCTTTTTGTATGTTTTAAGTGGAAAGGTGCGCTTTTTTAGCGTATCAGGCAATGCTAAGGAAATCACCATTTTTACCATAAGCGATAAGGAAAGCTGCATCATCTCTACAAGCTGTATTTTATCAAACATTAAGGCTGATGTGGTGCTTGAGTTTATGGAAGATTCTAGCGTGTTTATCCTGCCAAATAAGATTTTTGAGACACTCACGCATAGTAATGAATCTATTATGCGTTTTAATCTCTCTTTAGTCTCTAAACGCCTAAAACAAGCCTTTGATACCATTAATGATGTAACCTTTAAAAGTCTCAAAAATCGCGTAGTAAAATTTCTACTAAATAATGCCAAAGATAACCGCGTAGAAGTAAGCCAAGAAAGCATAGCAAATAACATCGGCAGTGCTAGAGAAGCAGTTGCAAGAGTGATAAAAGAGCTAAAAACACAGGGGCTAATTGAGACAAATCGCAATGAGATTGTGCTTAAAAATGGGATTTATGAGCTAGGCGAAGAGGAAATTTAAGTTATTTGTTATAAATTTCATTGCCTAGTTTTAGTTTCTCCATTAAAACAAAATCTCATTTTGATGATGTTTTTTGTTTGGTAAAGGTGATTTAGGCGTGTAATACTCCCTTGAATTATTATAAGTCCCACGCCTGACATCGTTTGGAATATCAAATTTTCTCTTAGTTTCTGGGAAGGCTGCAATATAACGCGTTAAGAAATCTTTAAATACAGGTGCAGCTGTTCTAGCACCTCCTTCTGTGTAACGCATAGGCTTATTATTATCATTACCATACCAAATGAGTGCCTCTATCTCTGGAGTAAGCCCACAAAACCACGCATCGATGCTTTTATTTGATGTGCCTGTCTTACCTGCTATTTCGATATCTGCAACTCTAGCATTACGCCCTGTGCCTTTTTCAACGACACTTTTCATCATATCAAGGACCAAAAAAGTCTGTCCTGCTTCACTGACTTTTGTTTCTTTTGAATTAAATTGTGCGATTAAAACGCCTTTTTTATTCTTAATTTCTCTAATTAAAACAGGCTCTTTAATCACGCCATAATTACCAAACATCGTATAAAATTTAGCAAATTCTAAAGGTGATATTCCAAAACTTCCAAGCACTATGGATAAATCCGCAGGGATATTTTGGCTAAAGCCAAATTCCAAAAGTTTAGAATAGACCACATCAAGTCCTATTTCAAGGGCTAAATTGATGGTTGCTAGATTTCTTGAGGCAGTGAGAGCTTGTTTTAGGGTAATGAGTCCTTGAAAATTGCTCCCATAATTTTTAGGCTTCCAGTCTTCCTCCGCACTTTCAAAAATGCGTGAAATATCAGGAACTTCACTCATAGTCGAGTAACCAAGATTGATAGCGATTTGGTATAAAAAAGGTTTAAAGGAACTTCCGGGTTGCCTTGTGCTTTGTGTGGCTCTATTATAATGACTTTTTTCATAATCCACTCCGCCCACTAGGGCTAAAACATCTCCATTTTGATGATTTACCACAACCATAGCACCATTTAAAGTGCTTAAATTTGCGTCTTTATCGCGTTTAATGATTTCATCGTAACCAAATTTTAAGGCTTCTCTTGCCATTTTTTGCACTTCAAGGTCTAAATTGAGCGTGATTTGATAACCTCCTGTTTTTAAATCGCTAAATTGCGGACTTAATTGTTTAATGACTTCATCGACTACATAAGGTGCGACATTTTGTGTTAGGGTATCATCATACACTTTTGGCGTTTCTTTCATTGCTATTTCATAATCATTTTTAGAAATCCACCCTAAAGAATATAGTCTCGCTATAACATTATTTGCCCTTGAAATGCTTAAATCAAAATGTTTGGTAGGGTCATAAGAGCTAGGAGCTTTTGGCATACCTACAAGCATAGCAATTTCTTTAAGGCTTAATTCATTTAATTCTTTATGAAAATAACCCCTAGCCGCTGTTTTAATGCCATAATATCCGTGTCCAAAAAAGATGAAATTTAAATAGCGTTCTAAAATTTCTTCCTTACTTAGTAAGGTTTCCATTTTGTAGGCGAGTAGAGCTTCTTTAATTTTTCTATTAAGCGTTCTTTCTGGGGTTAGCTCTGTGTTTTTGATAAATTGCTGGGTGAGAGTTGAAGCACCCTCCATAGTCTGCCCACCCGTCCTTATGATTTTTAAAACTGCACGAAAAATGGCATCAATATTAACACCATTGTGTTCAAAAAAAGCAGTGTCCTCAATGGCTATTAAAGCCTCGATGAGTTTTGGAGGAAATTCTTCATATTTTGCATAAAAGCGATGTTGTTCGAAGATATTAGCGATTAGTTTGCCATTTTTATCATAAATTTGACTTGTAAGAGGAGGGCTGTATTCTTTAAAAGTATAGCCTTCTGTGTCTGCACCTACAAAAAGATAGCTTACATAAATCGCCCCACAAATGAAAATAAGAATTGCAAAAGAAAAAAAATATTTTAAAATTTTCATAAATACGCCTTTAAGCTTTGAGTATCCAGCCCTAAGGCTGTGTTTAAAGAGCCACTTTGTTTTAGGATATATTTTTGATGAAAGCCCTCGCACATTAACGCCCCTGCTTTGTTTAAATAAAGCTTACTTTGAATATATTGTTTCATATCCTCCTCATCAAATTGAGCTAAAAAAAGTGTCGTTTTAGAAAGGGAAAATACCCTTTTTAAAGGACTTTGAAGTAAAAAAGCACTCAAAACGCTTACTTCATTTTGACTTTGCATTAAAAGCATTTTAAGGGCTTCTTCATCGTTTGTAGCCTTAGTTAAAATCTGCCCTTTTACACTTACAACACTATCTGCAAAAAGTATGGTTTCGTTTTTTTGGGCGTTTTTTTGGAAAAATTGTCTTTCTTTTTCAAGAACAATTTTTTGCACATAAAAATGAGCTTTAATGTCTTTTTTTAAGCTCTCATCATAATTAAAAGATACTTGTTTAAATTCAATTCCTTCATTTTGAAGTAAAGTGGCTCTTATTTTAGAACTTGAGGCTAAGATAAGCATTAAAGTCCTTTTTCTATGAGATTTTTAGCCTCTTTTAAGGCTATATCAATTTTAGAACTATCTTTACCTCCAGCGGTAGCAAAATCATCTTTGCCTCCGCCATTTCCACCCAAAATCATAGCGATATTTTTGACTAAATCCCCAGCCTTTAAAGGAGTGTTTTTAACCCCTGCAGCAAGACTTATTTTGCCTTCTTTTTCTTGTATGAGTAAGATGATGGCTTTTTCAAATTGATTTTTAAAATGATCAATCATTGCTTTTATATCGCCCTTTTCTACCCTAGCTATGCAAATTTGCACACCTTTGACATTTTCACTTTTTAGCTCATTTTGATTTGAGTTTTTTAGCTCATTTTTCAGTTTTAAAATTTCATTTTTCAGTTTTAAAATCCCACTCATTACATCATTATTTTTAAGTTCAGTTTTTAAGCTTTCAAGCTCTTTTAGAGCATTTTTAGCATAAGTGTGTGCCGCTTTTGAAACCACAGCCTCAATACGCCTAACCCCAGCACTCACTCCACTTTCTTTAAGTATAAAAAAGCTACCTATTTCAGCACTATTATTTACATGTGTTCCACCGCACAGCTCCTTACTTTCTCCCAAGCTTAAAACCCTTACCTTACTTTCATATTTTTCACTAAAAAGAGCTATCGCACCGCTTTGTTTTGCCTCATCTAAAGACATCTCTTCAAGCAAAGCAGGGTGTGAAGAAATAATCATATCATTAACTAAGTTTTCGATTTGTTCTAATTCCTCCTTGTTCAAGGCTTTAGGGTGATTAAAATCAAAGCGAAGTTTATTAAATTCGACCAAAGACCCAGCTTGAGCGATGTGTGAGCCTAAAATTTCACGCAAGGCATAGTGAAGTAAGTGCGTAGCGGAGTGATGCCTTGCAATTTGTTCTCTTTTATCCTCATCGATGTGTGCTAAAAGCTTTTGTCCTTGTTTGAGTTCATTTTTGGCAGTGATTTTGCTAAGGTTAAGCTCAAAGAATTTTTGCGTATCGCTAATTTCATTTTCGCCTAAAAAGCCCTTATCTCCCACTTGTCCGCCGCTATTTGCATAGAAAGGCGTTTTGTCTAAAAAGACCCAGCCTGTTTGTCCCTTACCTAAGCATTCTTGCACTTTAAAATTTTCATCTAAAAGGACTAAAATTTGACTCTCGCACGCTTTTTGTGTGTAGCCCACAAATTCATTTTTACCAAAGCGTTCTAGCAAAATTTTAAAATCTCCGCTCACAGCTTTATCTCCGCTTCCCTTCCAAGCGGCTTTAGCTCTTTCTTTTTGCTCTTTCATTAATTTTTCAAAACGCTCTTCATCAACGCTTAGTCCCTTTTCTCTTAACATATCCTGCGTTAAATCAAGTGGGAAACCATAGGTATCATAAAGCTTAAAGGCAACTTCGCCACTAAAAATGCTTTTTGTTTTAGCTAATTCTTCGTTAAAAAGCTCTATGCCTTTTTCTATGGTGCTTAAAAATCTCTCTTCTTCAAGTTTAATTTGCTCTTTGATCATTTCTTTTTTTTCATTTAAATAAGCATAATGTCCTCCCATTAATTCACAAAGCACATCGACAAGTTTATACATAAAAGGCTCTTTAAGCCCCAGCAAATAACCGTGTCTTAAAGCCCTGCGTAAAATTCGGCGTAAAACATAGCCTCTACCCTCCTTATCAAAGCCCACGCCTTGTGCGAGCAAAAAGGTGCTTGAGCGTATGTGATCGGCTATCACTCTATAACTTGCCCCATTTTCATATTTATAAGCCCTGCCGCAAAGAGAGGCTATTTTGTCGATAAGCGGCATAAATAAAGAGCTATCAAAATTACTAAGTTTCCCCTCTTTAATCGCCACCACTCTTTCAAGTCCCATTCCTGTGTCAATGCTAGGTTTAGGAAGAGGGCTTAAAGTGCCATCGCTACTTCTTTCATATTGCATAAAAACCAAATTCCAAATTTCTAAAAAGCGGTCTCCATCGCCTCCCATATAATCCTCATTTGAGTGAAAATGCTCTTCACCTTGATCGTAAAAAATTTCGCTACACGGTCCGCAAGGTCCAGTATCTCCCATTTGCCAGAAGTTATCTTTGTCGCCAAATTGATAAATGCGTTCTTTTTCAATGTGTGCTTGCCAAAGCGTGTAAGCCTCGTCATCTTTTTCATGAACGGTTACATAAAGTCTTTCTTTAGGGAGTTTTAAAACCTGTGTTACAAATTCCCAAGCATAAGCAATGGCTTCTTTTTTAAAATAATCTCCAAAGCTAAAATTTCCAAGCATTTCAAAAAAGGTATGATGGCGTGCGGTGTAGCCGACATTATCTAAATCATTATGCTTACCACCTGCTCTAATGCAGGTTTGACAGCTTGTTTTACGCGCAGGATTAGGGCGTGGCACTTCACCTGTGAAAATGCTTTTAAAAGGCACCATACCAGCATTGGTAAAAAGTAAGCTCGCATCATCAGGCACTAAGGGGCTTGAAGGTGTGATTTCGTGTCCTTTTGAGGCGAAAAAATTTAAAAATTCAGCTCTTATATCCATGATTTTTCCTCTTGCAGTTTCTAAAAGTCAAATAATAGCAAAATTAAGTAAAATTAAGCTATAATCAAGCTTTTTCAAAGGGGTAGTATGAAGCTTGTTTTGTTTTTAAATATGGGTGGGGCTTGTAATTTAAAAGATTGTGAGCTTTTTTTAAAAAATATGTTTAATGACCCTTATATTTTAGGGATTAAAAATGCTTTTTTACGCTCTTTTGTTGCTTTTTGCATCACTAAAGCAAGAGTGGGAGCGATGAGGGAAAATTATAAGCAAATCGGCGGCTCCTCACCTCTTAATGCCCTTACCGCCTTACTTTGTGAAAAGCTAAATGCTAGACAAAAAGACTTCAAATTTGATTTTGTCAATCTTTATGTGCCCCCTTTTGCTAAAGAGGTTTTAAGAAAATATACGCTTAAAAAAAGTGATGAATTAATCCTTTTCCCTCTTTATCCTCATCATTCACAAACCACGACTACCACTTCACTTCAAAGCTTACATCGAGCCATTAAACAGCAAAAAATCCAAGCCAAAATTAAAGAAATCAATTTTTTTTATGAAAATGAGCTTTATAATGAAATGCTTATAAATCACATTTTAAGAGCTAACGAGAATTATTTGCCCGGACATAAAAAAAGTCTTATTTTTTCAGCACATTCCCTACCTCTTTCTGTGATAAAAAGGGGCGATTTGTATGAGGAGCATATTAAGGCACATATCGAGCTTTTAAAGCCTAAGTTAAATCCATATTTTGATGAAATTTTACTTGCTTACCAGTCTAAACTCGGTCCCATTAAATGGCTAGGTCCTAGCACGAGTGAGGTGTTAGCAAAGCTTAAAAACGAGGCTTTGATTTATCCGCTTTCTTTTTGTATCGATTGTGTAGAGACGATTTTTGAGTTAGAGATAGAATATAGAAAAATTGCCACTAAGGATTACAAACTCATCACTTGCCCAAATGAGAGTGATGAGTTTGTAGAATTTATCCTTAAACGCCTATACTCTTAAGATAGCCATTATCATTTAAGAAAAGATAAAGTTCGCCTAAAATGTGCTTTTTTTGCTTTTCATTGACAAGTTTTGATTTAGAAATACGCTCATTTAAAATATCCATAATTGCGTGAATATCATAGTCTAAATCCTCTAAAATATCAAGTATAGATTGTGCTTCGATGATGTCTTTTAAAACATAGCCATTTTCATCAATATAAACGCTAGCTTCGGTTGGATGTGTGAAAAGATTATGCCTCATACCAAGCACTTCTTGATAAGCTCCCATAAGAAAAAAGCCTAAAAAATAATTTTCTTTTTCCACATCGACATCGTGTAAAAGTAAAGGATTATCCTTAGAATACGAAATTTCACCATCGCTATCGCAAGTAATATCCCAAATACTCGCACTTCTAGTAGGTTTTTCATCAAGTCTATCAAGAGGTATAATGGGAAAATTTTGCTTTAAACCCCAAAAATCAGGCATACTTTGAAAAAGGGAAAAATTGACCAAATAACGCTCTTGCACTTCATTTTGTATAGCAATTAAATCCGCACTTGGCTTATCTTTAAGCAATAAAATTGCCTTTTTACTAATGAGTTGAGTTAGAATTTCAGCATTTGAGCGGTCTTTTAAATCCACATAACCCAAATCAAAAAGAGTCAAAATGCTTTCAAGATGATCAATGCTATCGTGGAGGTATTCAAGGGCGTTGGAGGGCTTTATATTTTGATAAAGATCATAAAGTTCATCGATGAGTTTAGGATTTTGTTTTTTTAAAATGAGCTTACTTTCGGCATATTCTTGAGAAAAAAGCTCTAAAACAGGAGCGATTAAAACCGCATGCGAAGCTGCCACAAAACGCCCACTTTCTATGAAAATATCAGGCTCAATATCACTTTTTTGCTCAGCAATATTTTTAAGGATAAAAACCACATCATTAGCATATTCTCTTAAGGTATAATTTCTACTTTTTTCGTCCTTAAACTGCGAATACTCCACCGCCAAGCCCCCGCCTAAATTAATAGCTTTTAAATTTTTAGCCCCCATTTTTCTAAGCTCTGTATAGATATTTCCTGCTTCATTTAGGGCTTTTTTAAGCGGGTGAATTTCGTTAATTTGCGAACCTAGATGAAAATGTATCATAGTAAATTGCTCTATGAGTTTATTTTCTTTTAGCAAATTTACAGCTTCAATCAGCTCGGTTGAGGTCAGTCCAAATTTAGAATGAATTCCTCCGCTTTTTGCCCAAATTCCCACTCCAGCAGAGTGCAAACGCACTCTAAGTCCTATGTTAGGCTTGGGCTTAAAACGCTCTTTAGCGATGTCAATGATAGCCTCAAGCTCATTAAGTCCCTCTATGGTAAGCGTGATATTATGCCCCATTTCAGCGGCGATAAAGCCTATGTTAATTAATTCTCTATCCTTAAAGCCATTGACGGTAATAGGAGAGTTTTCATTGTTATAAGCCATAGCGAGTAAAAGTTCTGCCTTTGATCCTGCTTCAAGTCCGTAATTATAATCCTTGCCAAGTTTGACGAGATTTTTCACAAAGCCCGGATATTGATTAACTTTTAGGGGATAAACAGCATTAAAACCGCCTTTATAATCAAATTCCTTACGCGCTTTCGTGAAACTTCCATAAATATTTTCAATTTGTTTTTGTATGAGATGAGGAAAACGAAGTAGTAAGGGTCCTCTATATCCATCATCACGCAATTCTTTAACCATATCGATAATGGCGGGCTTTTTGCCAAAATTGACACAAACCTTACCATTTTTAATCACAAAATTTTCATCTCCCCAAATGTCTATGCCATAACTATTCATAAATATTGCTCCAAAGTTGAGATTAAAATCTGCTTTTCTTCTTTTGTGTTTAAATTTTTATAAAATAAGCTTTCATTTTTAGCCTCATTTTCACCCATACATAAAAAGATTTCAGCATTTATACTATCAGCATTTGAAAGATGTTTGGCGAGTTTTTTTGCCTCATAAGATAAAAAAACTTTTCGATTTTTTCTTAATTTTGTAGAAATTTGAAGTAAATTTGACACATAAGTTTCATCTAAGGCACACAGATAAATTCCCTCCCGCTCCTGTGCCTCTTCCTTTTGCTCCAAAATGACAATCAATCTTTCAATGCCAAGTGCAAAACCCACGCCATAGCCACTTTTACCGCCTAAATATTCAATCAATCTATCATATCTCCCGCCTCCAGCTATCGCCGCTTTAGCACCTATTTCATCACTTATAAATTCAAATGCACTTTTAGAATAATAATCAAGCCCTCTCACAAGTCTATCATCAAGCGTAAATTCCACGCCATTTTCCCTTAAGCAAGTTTGTAAAAGTGTGAAGTCTCTTTGACAAGAAGGACAAAGCTTTTGACCAAGCAAGGGTGCATTTTGAAGTAAGTTTTGACAATGTGTATTTTTACAATCTAAAATGCGTATAGGATTAAGTATTTTACGCCTTAAACAATCTTCACAAAAGCCCTCCTGTCGCTCCAAAAATTCTACTAAGTCTTTTTTGTAAGAGGGTAGGCACAAAGGACAACCCAAAGAATTTATTACTAGGCTAAATTTAATTTTTAAACGCCTAAAAATCTCTATTAGCATTAAAATAAGCGAAGCATCTTCATAAACACTTGCCGTGCCAAAACTCTCTACGCCAAATTGATGAAATTCCCTTAAACGCCCCTTTTGCGGTCTTTCATAGCGAAACATTGAGCCGTGATAAAACCATCGCTTTACACTCCCACTTTTATCCATCTTATGCTCAATGTAAGAACGCACTGCCGAAGCTGTGCCTTCAGGTCTTAAACAGACTTCATTTCCGCCTTTATCGATAAATTCATACATTTCTTTACCGACTATATCAGAGCTTTCTCCAACACTTCTCTTAAAAAGCTTACTAAGCTCTAAATGTGGAGTATTAATAAAACTAAAGCCGTAATTTTGTGCTACTTCTTCACAAATTTTTATGATTTTAGTATAATAAAAAGCTTGTTTGCCCTCTATATCTTTCATACCTTTTAAAGCGTTAATCATTAATGAATTCCTTTATCTTTTCGTGTAAATTCTCTACACTATCTTTCGCATCTAGTTCTAAAATTTTAAGATCAATTTTAAATTTTAAGAAATTTAAAACCTTTTCCATTTTTTCTTGCACATTTATAAAGTATGCGGTTCCTCGTTTTTCTATGTCATCTAAATTCTTTTGTCCCATTCTTTCTTTAAGTAAGCTCTCATCAGCTCTTAGAAAAATGGCTTTTTGCGGGAAAAAACCATTAAGAGCAAAGTCATTTAGACTAAATAGAATATCAAGGTCAAAATTCTTCGCATAAGCCATACCTGAAATAATGCTTCTGTCGCTAATAATAAGCTTTTGTTCGTTTTCTCTTAAAATTTCTTCATAGTGTTGATTTCTATCTGCTAAAAAAAGCAAAAGTTCTGCTTTTGATGAGATGGGGTAGGGTCTATTAAGCAAAAGTTCTCTTAAATGCTCTCCTAGCTGGGTCGCACCCGGCTCACTTGTAAAAATAGCGTCTTCATAAATGGGCTTTAAAAGCTCCATTTGTGTGCTTTTGCCTACGCAATCAATTCCTTCTAAAACTACATACAAGTTTGCTCCTTTAAAAAGGGTAAAATTTCTTTTGGCACGAGAGAGCTGACATCGCCTCCGTGTGCTGCTATGGAGCGAACTATGGAGCTTGAAATGAAGGCATTTTTTAAATTTGGCATTAGATAAACCGTTTCAAATTCACTCCATAAAGCATTATTTGCATAGCCTATTTGAAGCTCATATTCAAAATCGCTCACCGCTCTAAGTCCTCTAATAACCGTTTTTATCTCAAGCTCCTTAGCTAAATCCACAAGCAAATTTGTAAAGGTAATAATCTCTACATTTTGTAAATTTTGTGTCGCAAGCAGGGCTAAATCTTTGCGTTTTTCTAAACTAAAGCAAGGGTTTTTATGCTCACTTTGAGCAATGGCAACAACCACTTTGTCAAAGATTTTAAGTGCTCTTTTAATCACATCTAAATGCCCATTTGTGATAGGATCAAAGCTACCCGGATATAAACAAGTCATCAACTCTCCTCATAAAAATGTGTTATTTTACTTAAATAAAATTAATTGGAATTTGATTTATTGTATAGTTTATGTTAAGACTAGGTTAGCCGGTCGATGATTTTTAGACTTTCATAGTGTGCTTTTAAGTCCTCATTTAAATCTTTGCTTAAATTGTCTAAATCCTTTTGTTTTAGCTGCTCGTATTCCTCTGGGTATTGTTCTTTAAGCTTTAAAAGCTCACTCATATTTAAGGCACTTAGTCCTTGCTCTAACGCTTTATTTTTGATATGAGTTGCGTCATTTTTCTCCTCTGCCTCATCGCTTGCATTTTCTATCTCTTTGCTTTTTCTTTTTAATTTTTCTAAAATTTCTTTACTTATGGAGCTTGGATTATCAAATATAATTTTAGCCTTAGTGATAACTCTTTCTTTTGAGCCTTCAAGCTCCAAAATGCTTATTTTTTTGTCCGCATTTTTATCAAAGGCAAGAAAGGCATTTAAAGCCTCGTCCAAGCTTCTTTCTTTATCATCATTTGCCAAAATTTTACCCCCACCACCTTGTAGGTAAAGTTGTCTTACAACATCATTTGGACCACCTTTATAAACATTTGGCGTGTAGATTACTTCACTATTATAAAGGTAAAGATTTTCGTTTTCTCTTCCTTGTATCAAGCCATTTTTATCTGCATCGGCTTTGAGATAATTTAAATCATAAGCCGCATTTTTAAACCACCCAGCCACGAAATTTTGCGCTTCTCCGTTAAGCCTTATCGCTCCATCTTCTCGTAAAAAATAATTATCTTTTTGATTAAAATGTTTTATAATTCTTGCAAAATTACTTTTTGTGAGATTTAAGCTGACAAATTTAGAGCTTTCCTCATCTTGGAAAATCACTCTGATGCCCTCACTATGATTTAAAACGCTTAAAAAATCTTCTTGCTTAAGTTGCTCTTCTTTTAAGCTTTGAAAATCTTTAGCCTTTATACTCGCTCTTTTAGAATAGGTAAAACCATCATTTAAACCGATAATTTGGACATCTTGGGCGATTTTCATTATTTATCCTTTACTATCTTGGTTTATATTGCATAGCTGATAAACGGCACATGCTTGCTTGATAGTAAAGCAATCTATCGCAGTATCTTAATTTATTGTAATAAATATACCACTGCTCCGCATAAATGCTGGAACTTGATTTTGATTTACTTAAATCATAAGCAGAATTTGCTAAAGCAACACACCGAGCAACATAACAAAAAATAATTTTTTCATTATTTACTTCTCAAATTTATACATTTACATTTAAGATTCTAACAAAAATAAATATAAAAAATTTAAAAAAACAATTTTTTTGATAAAAAATTAAATTAATTTGTTACCTTTAGGAATTTTTTATTATGAAACATCAAATTTCAAACATACAAAATTTGACATTTATTTTTATATGGTATTTTATGAGCTTAAATGACTTCTAAAACCTGTAAAATCTAAGGGTATTTTGCATCTTTATCCCTCTTTTTTTTGAAAATACAAAAACCCTATCCAAAACTTTGAATACCAAACCCTCACAGCAATTAAACATTAAAAACTTAGTTTCAACTTTTTGACACTAAATTTTCAACAATCAAATTTCAAAAATCAAACAAAAATTTTTTAATACGACTTTATAAGGTTTTTTAAGAGAGTTTAAAAAAACTTAAAGCAATAAAAACTAAGTTCTTATTAAGGCTTTCATAAAGAATTCAACGGCAAGAAGACATTATAATAAAAAATAATAGGCTTAAAAAAAGAGCTTTTTAATAGCTCATTTATATTATGCAAAGTAGTCAAATATAAGATAATAATAATTCCAAATTCATCAATTTTCATCATTTTAAATCGATACTTAGAAAAATTAGCAAATGAGTTATGTGGCATTTAATGTCGTTTTATTTTGCAAATTATTTTACCTGTGCTAAAAAATTTAATTTTGTGTCATTTTAATTCATTAAAACTAATTAAGGAGCATTCAAACAAAAAGTGCTTAAAATATCGGCATTTGTTTATTGTATAACTTGGCTTGAAAGGAAGTTTGTAGAAACTAACAAGTCCGCAATGAGCTACTTTCCCCCTGCCAGTAAGGCGTAGTATCATCACCCACGATGTGCTTAGCTTCTTGGTTCGGGATGGAGCAAGGCGTTTCCACATCTGTATAATCACGGACATTGTTATTTAAATGTTTTATGGATATTTTATTTAAACTTTCAAAGATAAGCTTAATTTAGGATAAATTCCTAGCTATGAAATATATCAAATCATATCTTGCTAATAAAGCTTAATGAAATCTCATCTTTAGTTTAGAACTAAAAACACTTAAAAAACAATGTTAAGAGCAAGTTTTAATCAAACTTTTTACACTTATATTAAGGTTAAACCTTAACAAGGAAGTGATGCTTATTTGTTTTTTATTTTTTGTCTTAGGCTAGGCAGAGTGAGCGTAGCATATTGATAATATGTGAGCGAACTCTAACGACACATAAGCAAAAAAGAATAACAAATATTTTAAGATAAGCCAAACGCTCTATTAGTACTGGTCAGCTAAAGGACTTTCATCCATTACACACCCAGCCTATCAAACTAGTAGTCTTCTAGAGAGCTTAGAGAAGATTCATCTTAGAGTTGGCTTCACGCTTAGATGCTTTCAGCGTTTATCCTTTCCAAACTTAGCTACGCTGCGATGCTCTTGGCAGAACAACAGCTACACCAGTGGTTTGTTCAACCCGGTCCTCTCGTACTAGGGTCAAATCTCTTCAATCTTCTTACGCCCACGGCAGATAGGGACCGAACTGTCTCACGACGTTCTGAACCCAGCTCGCGTACCGCTTTAAATGGCGAACAGCCATACCCTTGGGACCTGCTCCAGCCCCAGGATGCGATGAGCCGACATCGAGGTGCCAAACCTCCCCGTCGATGTGAGCTCTTGGGGGAGATCAGCCTGTTATCCCCGGGGTACCTTTTATCCTTTGAGCGATGGCCCTTCCACACAGAACCACCGGATCACTAAGACCGACTTTCGTCTCTGCTTGACTTGTATGTCTTGCAGTTAAGCTGGCTTATACCTTTATACTCTACTAGCGATTTCCAACCGCTATGAGCCAACCTTTGTAAGCCTCCGTTATTATTTGGGAGGCGACCGCCCCAGTCAAACTACCCACCAGACATTGTCCCACTTGAGGATAACTCAAGCTGGTTAGCTACCCAAATAAGAAAGAGTGGTATCTCAACAATGGCTCATATACAACTGGCGTCATATACTCAAAGCCTCCCACCTATCCTGCACATTCTTATCCAAATAGCAGTGTCAAGCTGTAGTAAAGGTCCACGGGGTCTTTCCGTCTTGCCGCGGGTAGGAGGAATTTTCACCTCCACTACAATTTCACTGGATCCCTCTTTGAGACAGCTCCCATCTCGTTACGCCATTCATGCAGGTCGGTATTTAACCGACAAGGAATTTCGCTACCTTAGGACCGTTATAGTTACGGCCGCCGTTTACTCGGGCTTCGATCAAGAGCTTCGCTAATGCTAACCCCATCAATTAACCTTCGAGCACCGGGCAGGCGTCACACCCTATACATCCTCTTACGAGTTAGCAGAGTGCTGTGTTTTTGGTAAACAGTCGGGAGGGACTCTTTGTTGTAACCTTCTTTGCTTTCGGAGTAAATCCTAATACAAAGGGAGGCACACCTTATACCGAAGATACGGTGCTATTTTGCAGAGTTCCTTAAAGAGAGTTCTTCCACGCGCCTTAGAATACTCATCCCACCCACCTGTGTCGGTTTACGGTACGGGCAACATTAGCTAAACTTAGAAACTTTTCTTGGCTCGACGGCATCAGGGGTTCTTCTCGCTGTCCGAAGACTTTGAAAAGCCTTTCAGTTCTCGGTGTATTCTTACACGGATTTGCCTGTGTAAGCACCTACGACCTTAGACTAGCACTTCCATCCGCTAGCCCCCTTAGCCCTAAGCGTCCTTCCATCGCACACTAATGTTGGTATAGGAATATTAACCTATTTGCCATCGCTTACCCCTTTCGGACTCAGCTTAGGACCCGACTAACCCTACGATGACGAGCATCGCGTAGGAAACCTTGGGTTTACGGCGTTAATGATTCTCACATTAATTATCGCTACTCATGCCTGCATGCTCACTTCTATTCGCTCCAGCACTCCTTGTCGGTATACCTTCGACGCAAATAGAACGCTCTCCTACCACTTGCACACAACTTAAATGACTTAACTTTTAATCTAAGAATATTTTGACTAAATTCACTAAGTTTATTTCTATTCTTACTCTATATAAATCAGTAAAAATATAACTTAGTTTCTATATTCTAAACTTAAATAATCTAAGTTGTGTGCAAGTCTAAAGCTTCGGTACTTACTTTAGCCCCGTTATATTTTCCGCGCAAAATCACTAGACCAGTGAGCTATTACGCTTTCTTTAAAGGATGGCTGCTTCTAAGCCAACCTCCTGGTTGTTTAAGTAACTTCACATCGTTTTCCACTTAAGTAAGATTTGGGGACCTTAGCTGTTAGTCTGGGTTGTTTCCCTCTTGACGACGGATTTTATCACTCGCCGCCTGACTGCTGTGATTACATATAAGGTATTCGGAGTTTGATAGGGTTTGGTACATTGGTGTATGCCCTAGCCCATTCAGTGCTCTACCCCCTTATATTACGACACAACGCTATACCTAAATATATTTCGGAGAGAACCAGCTATCACGAAGTTTGATTGGCCTTTCACCCCTATCCACAAGTCATCCCATAGCTTTTCAACGCTAGCGGGTTCGGTCCTCCACTAGTTCTTACACTAGCTTCAACCTGCTCATGGATAGATCACTTCGTTTCGGGTCTGCAGCATCTGACTTAGCGCCCTATTCAGACTCGCTTTCGCTACGGCTTCGCGTTAGCTTAACCTTGCCAGACACCACAACTCGCAGGCTCATTATGCAAAAGGCAGTCCATCACCCTGGATTGCTCCATAGGGCTCTGAATGATTGTAAGCAAATGGTTTCAGGTTCTATTTCACTCGGCTCACCGCCGTTCTTTTCACCTTTCCCTCACGGTACTTGTTCGCTATCGATCTGGTAGGAGTATTTAGGGTTGGATAGTGGTCTACCCAGCTTCAGACAGGATTTCTCGTGTCCCGCCCTACTCAGGATACTGCTAGCTAAGGTTAGGTTTTTGCATACGGGACTATCACCCTCTATGGCTACACTTTCCAGAGTGTTCTGCTAACCTTTCCTCTTGCACATTGCAGTCCTACAACCCCCAGTGCAAGCACTGGGTTTGCCCTCTTACGCTTTCGCTCGCCGCTACTGACGCAATCTCTTTTGATTTCTTTTCCTGAGGGTACTAAGATGTTTCAATTCCCCTCGTTCGCTCCATTATGGTAATGTATATCTCTATACATTGGGTTGCCCCATTCGGAAATCTAGGCATCAAAGCTTCTTGACAGCTCCACCTAGCTTATCGCAGTCTAGTACGTCCTTCATCGCCTCTACCAGTCAAGGCATCCACCATTCGCTCTTAGTAGCTTACCTTTTTTCAACCTTCTTTAGCGTCAAGGCAAAGCCTTGACTAAGAAGCAAACTAAAGGCCTACCCCGCCAAGCCTAATGTAAAATTAAGCTAAGTAGATAAGGCTAACTTCCTTCTTATTAAACTAAATCAGGTTTTAAACATAATCAACTGATTGTGTTAATTCTAAAACGCATCACTTCCTTGTTAAAGTTTAATGATAAAAGAGCTATATAAATTTTTGATGATTTATATAAAGACGGAAAGTGTTTAATCTTTAGTTTCATATTGAAAAATAAAGTCAATGATGTGAAGCTAAAGTCGTGTATTAAACTTTGAATTTCTTCTATCCTTTAACAAGTTCAGTAAAATTGTTTTTATTAAAACTTGCTTGTGACTCTTAACAATGATAAGTTAAAGAACACCTTTCTAAAAGGAGTTAAAATATTTATTTAGACTTTTTTTTAGAAAGTGAAAGTTGAAATTATACATAAAGAAACTTAAGGGAAGATGAAATGTGGGGAAGTTTTATGAAAAAATATTAAGCCCCTTTGGGGACTTTTAGGATAAAGTTTTAAATTGACAAGTTTTAATATCAAGTCCAAAACCCTTTAGAGCAATAAAGTCTTTATCGCAATTTTGCGACATTAAATGTACCTCTTCAACCTTAAAAAATCTTAGAATTTGTGCACCTATGCCATAGTTTTTAAATTGTGCCGCATTTGATTTTTCGCCTTGCATAAAAATAATTATTCCACCATTTTGTGATAGAAATTTAATTTGTTCTAAAAGTTGCGAGAATTTGTTTGAAGTTAAAAGCTCAAAATCACTTCCGCTAATATGAAATTTGATATTTTCACTTTTTCTTGGCTCATTAAAGCAAAAAGCAATGTGCTGAATTTGATTGTGGTCTTCAAAAATGAATTTTTGAGCTTTTAATCCTGCCAAAAAGCTATCTTGTTGTTCTTTAAGAGTGATTAAACTTTCATTTTTTAGACGATATTCTATTAAATCAGATACGGCTATCATATTGAGATTAAATTTTTCGCAAAATTGAATTAAATCTTCTCTTCTAGCCATATCGCCGTTATCTTTAACAATTTCACAAATGACACAAGCACCCTTTAATCCAGCTAAATGACATAAATCTACACTTCCTTCAGTGTGTCCTGTGCGTTCTAAAACCCCGCCTTTTTTAGCTATGAGAGGGTTGATATGTCCCGGACGGACAAAATCACTAGCACACGCTGTGTCATCGGCAAAAATTTTAATTGTCATATCACGCTCATAAGCACTAACGCCTGTTGTGGCTTTTTTTGCATCAACTGTTATAGTGAAGGCTGTTTCGTGGCTTGAGGTATTTCTTTGCACCATTAAGGGCAGCTCAAATTTTTTTGCCAACTCTTCACTTAAAGCCACACATACGACCCCCCTAGCTTCTTTAATGACAAAATTAACTTTTTCTTTAGTGCTAAATTCCGCAGGGAAGATGATGTCTCCCTCATTTTCTCTATCTTCAGCATCGACCATTACGAGCATTTTACCTTCTTTTAAGTCTTTTATCGCTTGTTCTATGCTTATAAATTTCATTTTTAATCCTTTAGTAAATTAGGGTATTGTAGCTAAATTTACTTGACAAATAAATTAAAAAAAAGTATAATCTCACTTTCAATTTTGATGGGGTATCGCCAAGCGGTAAGGCAACAGGTTTTGGTCCTGTCATTCAGGGGTTCGAATCCCTTTACCCCATCCACTTCTAAACTCATAACGCGAAGTAGAGCAGTGGTTAGCTCGTCGGGCTCATAACCCGAAGGTCGGGAGTTCAAATCTCCCCTTCGCAACCAGATTATAATTTTTATCGTTTTTGACTTTTATCTAAATTTTTAACAGCAAAATGGGATTTTAGCGATAGTTCTGTATATTTTAAACAAGGAGGCGTAATGCAAATAATTAAAGAATTTTTTATGAAAATCGGTAGAGATGACATCGATGAAAATATGAAAAATTTGGTAAGCAATAATGAAATCGATAGTATTGATGTGATGGCTTTAGTCGCAGAGATAGAAAAGCACTATCAAAAAACTCTTGATAGAAAATATATCAAAATGACATATTTTGAGGATTTTGAAAGCATTAAAAAAATGCTAGATGAGGCTTATGGAAGTTAAATTAAGAAATTTCAAGAAGAAATTTCTCGCCCTCATCTTTGAAAGTGAAAATTTTATTTCCGCAAGGATAGCTAATTTCCCCCTGTCTTTGTGTGAAAACTTTCGTTCTAAATTGCTCTAAAATAGTGGGTAGTTCCTTACGAAAAAGCCCATTATCACTCATACCAAGGCTGTGATTTAAACTTCTAATGAATTTTTTATCTAGTTCTTTTTCATCTTTTATAAGATGTAGTTTTGCCTTAAAATCTAATGCTTTATAAAGCTCATAAAGCTTTTCTTTATCTTTTGCAGTGCCAAATTCATCATGGGCTGAGTGATAACTGATAAAAAGTGTATCCTTAGCATACTCACTTTGAATTTTTAAATGCTCTGTGTTAAGTAAAGAGCGAATTTTATAATGTGCCGGAGTAAAGCAATATTTAGAATTCGCATCACAAGTCCAAAAAGTTTTAGAATAAAGCCGTATCATCAAGTCCCCATCGTAAGTCGTAAGCTCACTTTGGTCGTTTCCAAGCTCCCTCCCCACAATGTAGTCTAATTGCGGTAAAGGCGAGCAAGAATTATCCAAAATGGCTTGAGCGTGCCACGGGGCAATTTTAGCGATTAAGTGTGCGAGGTAGCCCCCATAAGAGCTACCTCCATAAATCACAGGCAGGGAGGCTACCCCCCCCCCCCCCCGTGTGCTAGGGAGTTTTTTGTAAAGGTTTTTAAGGACAAAAATATGATCAAGTGCTGCCATAATGCCATAATTTTGATACTCATCATTGGCGGGGAGTATGGTATAGCTTAACCCTGCTAGGGTGGAGTCTTTTTTGATGAGACCTTGCTGTTTGTAATGCTTAATCCGTTCATTTAATAGGGGGTGGTAATGAAAAGCATTTAAATCATTTTGAAAAGGAATTTGAGTGTGCGTTAAAAGAGTTTTTAAATTGCGTATGTCTGGCTCAAAACTTGCAAGTTTAGCAGAATATCTTCTATCCTCCTCATTAAAACGATTGAAAAAACAATGATAAAAGACATTAACCGCTAAAACAGGAAAATTCTGTGCTAAATTTTGCCTCGCAAAATCCATAAAGCAAAGATTAGTGCTACTGCCAAAACCTCCTATGATAAAGACGATAGCCTCAAGTTCTTTTGTCTCATCATAGCTAATGCGGTATTCTAATTTTGCTTCTCTCTTAATCCCAAGTTCTACATCATCACAACTTTTAATCTTATAAGTTTTATCCACAAGCATTTTTTGCCTTTTGTTTTGAAATTTAGATTATTATACAAAAAAACGATGAAAGGCTAGAAAAGATGATATGTCATATTGATGACTTTTTACAAAAAAGTGTGAAAAAATTCCCTCAAAAAATGCTTTTTAAGGAAATGGGGGGAGTAAGTATCACTTATAAAGAATTTGATGATTTAAGTCAAAAGGTTGCTAGCAAACTTTTAAGCACTCTCACACCTACTTTTACGCAAAGTCCTATTTTAATCATCTTACCTAAAAGCATTAACACGCTTATTAGTTTTTTTGCTGTGGCAAAGAGTGGGAATTTTTATACCCTACTTGATGAAAAAATGCCCCTTGAAAGAATAGAAAAAATCATTAGTGTTTTAAAACCTAAGGCTTTCATCACTTCAAAAAGTTTAAATTTAAAGCTTGATTTAGCTACACTTTATACAGAAGATTTTGAAAGTTATGAAAGAGATGAAGAAGCTTTAACAAAGGCTAGATTAAGACATATTGATACCAATTTACTTTATGTCTTTTTTACAAGTGGTAGCACGGGAGTGCCTAAGGGAGTAAGCATAAGTCATAAAAGTGTGATTGATTATGCTTTTTGGGTGAGTGAGGAATTTGAGCTTGATGAAAATGAAGTGATAGCTAATCAAGCGCCGCTTTATGTCGATGCGTCCTTGCCTGACATCGTTGGAAGTGTGGTTAATGGAGGCTCACTACACCTTATCCCTAATGCCTCTTTTGCCTTTCCCGATGAAATTTTGTCTTATTTGGAAAAGGAAAAAATCACGATGATTTTTTGGAAGCCTGTGATTTATAATTATTTCGCGCCCGATAAAGAAAGTTTAAAACCTTATCCTTTAAAACATTTAAGGAAAATTTTATGCGGAGGGGATTTGCTTAGTGCTAAGACTTTAAACATTTGGCGTTCTCATCTCCCCCACACCCTCTTTGCCAATCTTTACGGACCAACTGAAATCACTGATGTGTGTTGTTTTTATAAGGTAGATAGAGAATTTAAAGATGATGAGCTTTTACCCATAGGAAAAGCTTGTAAAAATACAGAGCTTTTAGTCTTTGATGAAAATAAAAATTTCATTAATGAAGTAGGGAAAAAGGGAGAACTTTATGTAAGAGGAACTAGCCTTTCTTTAGGTTATTACAATGACACGGAAAAAACAAAAGCAGCCTTTATACAAAATCCTTTACATAACAATTATTTAGACTTACTTTATAAAACAGGAGATATTGTCGCTTATAATGAATTTGGGGAATTACTATGTTATGGAAGAATTGATAATCAAATCAAATTTAAAGGACATAGAATAGAGCTTGGTGAAATAGAAGCTGTGTTAAATTCCCACGCAAAGATTAAAAATAGTGCTTGTGTCTTTAAAGATGATAAACTCATTGCTTTTTATGAGAGTGAAGAGGAGCTTGATTTGAAGGGGTTTTGTAAGCAAAAATTGCCAGCTTATATGCTGCCAAAGCAGAGCATTAAACTTGCAAAACTTCCTTTAAACATTAATAGTAAGGTGGATAGGTTAGCCCTTTATGCGTCAATTTGAGGAATTTAAACGATTTTATTACGAGGGCTTTAAATTAAGTAACCATTTAGAAAATTTAAGCTTTTTTGAAGAAGAGCTTAAACTCCAAAATATCACAATCTTGCAAAATGGGGAGAATTTTTTCTTCTATGATAGGCATAACTTTTTATATTATTTCGTCCGTGAAGTGCGAGATTTTAAATTACAAAAAAGTTTTGTAAAAATTTTAGGTAAAAATCCTACCTATCTCACACAAAATGAAGAATTTCTTAAACTTAACGGCTTTAATATACTCATTAAACACGCTCAAATGCAACTTTTAAGCCCCACATTTACTCCGCAAAATTATTCTTTCATCGAAGAGGCTAAAAATGAAGATATTGCGGAGCTTAGGAAGTTTTTTTCGCAGTTTTTTGATACAACTTATCTTTTTTTATTTTCCTTAAAAGAACTTGAGGATAAATTACATCAATGCCTCATTTACAAAGAAAAGGGTAGAATTTGCGGAGGATTGCTTTATACTAATATTTTAAATGGCTTATATATCGACTTTATCGCTGTGCGTGAGAATTTAGCCCACAAAAATGTCGCCTTTGCCTTACTAAATACCCTCATCAAACGCCACCCAAAAACACAACTAAAACTTTTTGTAGATAAACTCAATCAAAAAGCCGTCCGCTTCTATGAGAAAGCAGGGTTTAGTTACACTAAAAACGAATTTAATTTTTATTTTAAAGAGTGATAATAGCGATTTTATCATTTTTCACTTTGTGAAATTTAAGCTTATTGAATTAGTATTTAATATCTATAAATAAGGGTTTTGGCTTCATACCCTCATTTATAGAAAATAATGCAAATATCACATTAAAGAATATTTTAACACTTCCTCAAATTCCCTTACAGCGATAATTTTCATATTGTCCCTTATTTCTTGTGGGATATCTTTTAAATCTCTTTCGTAATTTTTTGTAGGAATGAGTGCTGTTGTCATTTCAGCTTTATAAGCGGCTATAAGCTTTTCTTTTAAACCACCTATGGGCAGAACCCTCCCATTTAAGTCAAGCTCACCTGTCATCGCCACATCACTTCGCACCTTTTTTTCACTAAAAATGGACGCCATAGCCGTAGCCATAGTAATGCCAGCACTTGGTCCGTCTTTTGGAGTTGCTCCATCTGGGACATGGATATGGAGATTATATTGCTCATAGATATTTGTTTTGCTATCCAACAAAGCTTTTTTAGGAAATTTAAGTTTGCCTTCATCAATTAGGACTTTAATGACGCTAAAGGCGATTTTGGCAGATTCTTTCATCACATCACCTAAAGAACCTGTTAGCATCAATTCACCTTTGCCCTTAATTTTAATTGCCTCAACCTTTAGCACATCTCCACCCACAGCAGTCCAAGCTAGTCCATTAACCTGCCCTATTTTATTTTCTCTTTCTCTTTTTTGAATTTCATAGACTTTTTTATCTAAGAAAGTGTGTAAATTTTTAGCATTAATGTTAATTTTCTTAGTTTCTTCAAGTAAAATTTGTTTGGCAGTCTTACGGCAAAGCTCGGCAATTTTACGGCGTAAAGTTCTTACACCAGACTCTCTAGTATAATCACTAATGAGTAATTCAATCCCATCTTTACTCACACTGAATTCGCTAGCTTTTAAGCCGTGCTTTTTAAGCTCATCTGGGATAAGATAATTTTTTGTGATTTGAAATTTTTCATTAGGCGTATAAGAACTTAGCTCGATAAATTCCATTCTATCTCTTAATGGAGAGGGGATATTGCTAATATCATTTGCAGTGGCAATGAAAATAGCTTTACTTAAATCCAAATTAAAATTAAGATAATAATCCCTAAATTTAGAGTTTTGCTCTGGGTCTAAAATTTCTAGTAAAACAGCAGATGGATCACCTCTAAAGCTGCGATTAAGCTTATCTATCTCATCAAGCACGATGACTGGATTAATTTGTCCAGCCTCTATCAAGCCCTGCGTAATGCGTCCAGGCATTGCTCCTATATAAGTGCGACGATGTCCGCGAAGCTCATTGACGTCTTCAAGTCCTCCTAAAGCTATGCGAATCAATTCTCTTTTAAGTGCTTTTGCTACGGAATTTGCAAGAGAGGTTTTACCCACGCCCGGAGGTCCGTAAAAGCATAATATAACTTTTGCTCCGTCTTTATCATTTATCTTTCTTTTTTCTAAAAGCTCACGCACGGCAAAATATTCTTCAATGCGTCTTTTAGGCTTTTCTAAGGCGTAATGGTCGTGTTCTAATTGCTTAATAACTTCTTTAATGCTAAGTTTTTTCTTAGAAATTTTTTCAAAAGGCACATCAAGAGCCGTTTCTATGTAGGTTTGTATCATAGAGGCTTCTGAATTGTCTTGATGAATTCTGTCAAATTTTTCAATTTGCTTTTTGATTTCTTTGTAGGCATCTTCGTGCATAAAAGGCTTTTTGAGTTCTAGTTTTTTGTAATATTCTTTGACTTCATCTTCTTTTTGTGTGTCTGAGCCCAATTCTCTTTGAATTTGTCTTAATTGCTCTTTAAGAAAATATTCTTTATTTGCTTTGTCAATTCTTAAGTGTGCCTTATTTTTGATATCTTTTTGTAAGCGATTGGTTTCGATTTCTTCCACTAACAAATCAATAAGTTTGATAAGTTTGATTTCTAAATTTGAAAGGATAAAAAATTCGTAAGCATCTTGCTTTTTTATCCTTATGGTATTTAAAATCAAATCGCAAATTCTTGAAGCATCGACACCCTCTTCAATGGTTCTTAGCAAATCGGGTGAAAAATAATGGCTAATGTTAGAGAGAATTTTTACTTTTTCCTTTACAACATCTAAAAGAGCTTTCTTTTTTTTGGGTTCTAGTTCTTCTTCGATTATGGGTTCAATTCTAGCTTCTAGGGGTTTGTTAGAAATTCTTTTTGTAATTCTCGCTTTAGAATGCCCTTGAAAAAGAATTTTTATGCGTCCATCTGGTAAAGGCACTTTTCTCATTATGCTGCCTATAACGCCACAATCATAAATTTCATCAAAACTTCGACCATTTTCATATTTTGAAGGGGCAACGAAAATCATATTATCATCTTTAAGAGCTTTATCTAAAGCACTAGAATTTTTAGAATCGTTAATAAAGATGGGTGTTATCATAAAAGGATATAAAAATAGCTCATCTTCAATTAAAACGGGAAAAATTTGCCTAACAGCCACTATGTCTTCTAATTCCATCATTTCTCCTATTTTTAACTCTTAAAATTTTTCAAATATTGCTCTATACCAAGGAAGTTCAGGTGTTATAATACTTCTTTCAAAAAATTCTGATTGTTGTAATTTTTCTTGGTAAATCTCATAGCTTTGTTGTCTATCTGTTCTATTGTATAAATCCGCTATGGTGCTGTCTAAATAAAACACGGCAATATTAAATTTTGTCAGCATAGTTTGCACTAAAGGCTTGTATTGTGTGTTTGGATATTCTTTTAGAAAATTATCGATTTCTTGCTGACTTTGGAGCATTAAGGCTTGATTGCGATTTGGCACAGCAAAGGCTTCAAATTTAGCTTTTATTTTAAGATAGCGCGTATAATCGACATTTTTGGAATTTCCAAATTTTTTATTATATTCATCTAAGTAAAATTCAGCTAGTTGATATTCCTCTTCGTCCATATGTGCTTGAGCTAGTATGATGAGTATAGGCTCTAATAGAGGGTCTGCAATATGCTCACTTGCCATACCGCTATAATGCGTGTCCGCCTTTTCTAAATCTTTATCCTGTAAATCCTTAATAATTTGCGCATACCATTGTGATGGGCTAAGATTATAAAGCTCATCTTTATTTTTCGTGCTACAAGCTGTGAAAAAAGTGATAATCAAAGATAAAATCAATAATTTCTTTTTCATCGATAAACCTTACTTAAAATAAAAGCGTAATTTTAATCAAATTTGATTAATAAGCCTTAATTTCGTAAAAAAATAAAAAATTGGAATTATTATTGCTTATTTATGTTAAAATTAAAATTATAAAACTTGAGGAGATAAAATGACTCTAGCTGTTAAGTGCCCTATCTTGGGTTTTGAAGAAACTAAGAATATGGAATTTACAACCATAGATGAGATATTTGTCAGGCTTAAAAGCCTTGATGGCAAGGACTTCTCTTTTGTTCTCATTAATCCCTATCTCATACGCCCTGATTATGAATTTGATATACCTACTTATTACCAGGAATTACTTTCACTCACGCCAGAATCTAAACAGCAGGTTTTTAATATAGTCGCTTTAGCAAAGACTATTGAAGAATCCACGGTAAATTTTCTTGCTCCAGTAGTAATTAATTTAGATAATAATACTATGGCACAAGTTATTTTAGATACGGTCCATTATCCTGATTTTTTTCAAGCAGAAAAAATTTCTAATTACATTAAAAAATAATGTCTAGCATTTATATCCTTGCAAATGGTGCTATGGCGAGTGCCTTAGCTTATGGTTTGAGAGATTTTTATGAAATTTATATAGTGGGGCGTGAGGTTCAAAAACTTGAATATTTAAGAAAAGAAGGTTTTAAGACTTTACTTTATAACGAATTTGATTTGGAAAATAAAAATGTTATTTTAGCTTTTAAACCTTACGCTTTAAATGAAATGTCTCAAATTTTAAAAGGAGAGGCAAGAATTTTAATTTCTGTTTTGGCAAATACTAGCTTGAAAGATTTAGAGTGTATTAGAGCTCAAAATATTGCAAGGATTATGCCAAATGTCGCTGCTAAATATAAAGCTTCTACCACGCCTTTTATCTTAAAAAATGGGCTTTTTAAAGAAGAGATAGTGCAAATTTTAACAAGTTTTGGTAATGCTTATGAATTAAGTAGTGAAAAGCAAATGCCAAGTGCTATGGCTTTAAGTGGCTGTGCGCCAGCTTTTCTTTCTTTAGTGGCTGAGGCTCTTGCAAATGGGGGTGTGTATAGGGGTTTAGATAAGGAGTTAAGTTTAAAGCTCACGCAAGGACTTTTTGAAAGCTTTTCTACACTTTTAGCTCACGAGCACCCAGCTCTTATCAAAGAAAGTGTTTGCTCACCTGCTGGTGTGAGTATAAAAGGCGTGAAGGTGTTGGAAGAAAGGGCTATTAGAGCGGCATTTATGGAGGCTGTTTATATCAGCTCCAAATGAAAAGAGCATTTTCTTTTGTCGAGCTTGTAATTTCTATAATTATCTTGGCTTTTATTTTTAGTTCAATTTCGCTTTTTTATACACAAGTTGATAAAAATAATGCAACCTTAAAGTTTTTTGAAAGACTCTACGCCCTTGAAGCAAGACTTTTAATGCATTCAAATGATAGAGAAATTTTTGTTGCTAATGATATGCTAAAACCCTTACGATTAAAAGAGACAATTGTAAAAGATGAAATTTTTGAATTAAAAAAAATAGAGCCTTTTGATAAAGCTTATAGGCAGTATTTTTACAATGAAAAAAGCTTTTAGTTTGCTTGAATTAATGATTGTTTTGATTATTTTTTCTATTATTTTTATGCTTATGGCAAAGCCTTTGAGAGAATTTTATTTATTACACTTAAAGTCTTTGGAGCAAAATGAAGTGATTTTAAAATTAAATCAAACTCTATTCAATTTGGAAAATATCCTTTTAAAATGTGTAAATTTGGAATTTACAAATGAAAATTTCTCCTGTTTTTTGAAAGATGATGAAAGTATTTTTGTGCTTGAAAATGGTAAGTTAAAATTAGTCAATTCAATGTTGATTTTAAAAAATCATACGAGCTTTTATTCTCCAAAGAGTGATTTTGCTCATCTTTTGCAAAATAAAATAGATCTTTTTAAAGATAAAGATGGGAGCTTTTATGCTTTAAAGGATGGAAAAGTTGAGCTTTTAAATCCTGCAAATTTTCAAAGTGAGGGAGTTTTTTATCCCTTAAAAGCCAAAGTTGAATTCAAATTTGAAGATAACGCTTTAAAATACACCTTCAAACCCAAAATATTTAATGAAAATTTGAAACAAGAGGCTTTGTTGCTCGATTTTGTCCAAGATTTTAGATTGAGAGAGCAAAATGGAGCTTTATGGATTAAAATTTGTGTGCAGAAATCACATTTTTCACATTGTTTAGAAAAAATGCTTATCCTATGAAAAAAGCTTATGTTTTACTTGGTGTCGTATTTTTAACGCTTTTTGTGGGATTTTCGATAAGTGTGGGATTAAATATTTCAAGCTATACGCCAAGATTTTTAAAAGATAGTTATGCTTATACTCAAGCTAAAATTTTAAGAACAAACACTAAAGAACTTGCTAAATATGCCCTTTTTCAAGCTAAAAAAGAGGGATTTGAGTGCTTAAATTCCATCAGCTTTTCTTATCCTAATGTTAAAGATAAAATCAAGTTTGAATATTTTTATGCCTTTGCTGAATGTCAAAATGGTCGTTTGATAAATATTAATTCAGATGCAAATTTATCTAAGGACGGCGTGATTATTGTGAATATTAGCGTGTTTTCAAAGCTAAATGAAGGAGTTAATGAAGAAATTTTCATTAATGAAAAGCTAAGGCTAGTCGCAAAAGAGAACTTTTGGACGCCTTAGGGTAGTTTTTATAATCCCTCAAAAGGATTATTAATTACATTTTTTCTATCGACTATATAAGGGATAAGAGCTACATGTCTTGCACGCTTTATGGCTAATTCTACCATTTCTTGATATTTCTTGCTTGTGCCTGTTAAACGGCGTGGCATAATTTTAAAGCGTTCAGATAAAGCGTGTTTTAGCATCGTTGTGTCTTTATAGTCTATAAATTCAACCTTAGCCTCTGTATATTTGCAATATTTGCGTGAATATTTTCTTTTCTCTGCCATAATTTTTCCTTTTTAAAATGGTAAATCGCTGTCATCACTATCATAAGCATCGACATCGATTTCTCTAATTTTCTCTTGATTTTGATTGGGAGTTTTTTGTGCAGGTTTTTTGCTATTTTCATTAGTGTAAGGATCGTAGCTTTGTGTTTCTGCGTAATTGTTAGGGGTAAAATTATTTGCACCATTTTGATTATTACCCAGCATTTCCATATTTTCAATTTGAACGCTATGTTTAGAGCGATTTTGACCATTTTGATCAGTCCATTGATCAAATTTTAAACGCCCCTCAACGAGAAGTTTGCTTCCTTTTGAAAGATATTGATTTGCTACTTCTGCTTGTCTGCCAAAAAAGGTAATATCAACAAAACAAGTTTCTTCGCGTTTCTCGCCATTGACACTAAATTTCCTTGTAACAGCGATAGCGGAAGAACCTATGGCTGTTCCACTTTGCCCATAACGCATTTCTATATCTCTAGTAAGATTTCCAATCAAAACAACTTTGTTAAACATCTTTTTACCTATTGAATTTCAGGGGCTTCTATAGGTTTAATTTCTTTTTTTGACTGCTTGATACCTTGAGAAAGCTTTTCCCAAGCGGAAATTTCTTTCTTATTTTCATATTTAACAATCAAAAATCTTATAACCTCTTCGGTAATTCTAAGCACCCTTTCAAGCTCGGCAATTAGACTTGTAGGAGCTTTGAAATAAATGACAAAATAAGTTCCTCTTTCGTATTTTTTGATTTTATACGCGAGTTTTCTTGTGCCCATAGGCACAATGGTTTGAATTTCTGCACCATTTTTACTAAGAATTTCTTTAACGAATTCCAACTTCGTGCTAACTTCTTCTTCGGTTAGCGTAGGCTTTAAAATAAATAAAACCTCATAATGTTTCATCTTTTCTCCTTGTGGATATTAAGCCCATTTTCACAGGCAAGGATTGCAAGGGCGAATTATAGCTAAATATACTTAAGTTATGTTAAATTTAATTTTGCGTTAGTCTTACTATGTCATTAAAGGTCGCAAAAAGCATTAGGCTTAAAAGTAAAGCCATACCGCCATAACTTAGATATTCAAAGGCTTTTTGTGGAACTTCTTTTTTGAAAATAAGGGCGTAAAAATTAAATAAAATATGTCCTCCATCGAGCATAGGTATGGGTAAAAGATTTAAAATTCCAAGATTGATAGAAATTAAAGCTGTGATAAATAAAAGCCACGAAAGACTTATTTCTGCAGCTTTTGAAGTCAAATCAACCATAGTAATGATGCCGCCTAAATTTTTTGCTTCTATATCGCCATTGATGAGTTTGAAAAGTCCTTTTATAATAAGAGTAGAAGCTTTTATGCTTTCATCTAAGGCATAGCTTAAACTTTGTAAGCCTGTGTAGCTAACGCTTATTTTTTCATTACTTGGAGCTATTCCAAGTTGCAGTTTTGGCATGATTTGTCCAAATTCATTATAAGCTTGTCCAGTTTTTGGTGTAATGAGAAAATTTAAAAGCTTTTCTTCTCTTTGAATTTCGATTATTAAGGCGTTTGGAGTGAGTAGGGCAGGGATTTCATCAAAACTTTGAATTTTGACACCATTGATACTTTTAATGATATCTCCTTCTAAAAGTCCCATCTCTTGTGCGGCTGAATTGGGAGCGATGAAGCCTATTTTAGCGGAGGCTTTTTCTAAGCCCAAATTTGCTATGGCGATGTAAAGCAAAAAGGCTAAAAGGAGATTGAAAAAGGGTCCTGCAAAGAGTATGTAAATTTTTTGGAGAGGAGAAAGTGAGCCGTAGCTATCTTTATCGTAATTTCTTAAAGCGGGATTTAAATCATCTTGCCCTTTAAGTTTGACATAACCTCCAAGTGGTAAGACACTCAAGCGGTATTTTGTGTTTTTAAATTCTCTCTCAAAAAAGCTTTTGCCAAAACCTATGCTAAAAATTTCTACCCTTATACCTAAAGATTTTGCGGCTAAAAAATGTCCTAATTCGTGAAAAAATATTAAAAAGGAAATGGCAAAAATAGTCGCTAAAAATTGCACGGAGTAAAATTTTAAGCCTAAAATTAAGATGATCAAAAGAAAAAGAAGGCTTTTCATTGTTTTTTCCTATGTTTGATATAGTGATAAACATATTCAAAACCCGAGTAAATCGTAAGTGCAAGGGCAATGTAAAGCAAAATATCACCAAAAATCCAATCAAGCATCAAAAAGATGATGGCGGTCATTTGAAAGCCTGTTTTAAGCTTACCTGCAAAAGAAGCACTCACATCTAAATTTTCACTCACCATAACAACTCTAAAGCCTGTGATAAAAAACTCACGCACTAAAATAAGGTAAATTACCCATTCATTTGCCCTATCTAAAAGCAAAAGCCCTAAAAAAGCGGCTAAGATAAGCATTTTATCTGCTAAAGGGTCTAAAATAGCACCCAATTTTGTCGTCTGCCCCCAATTTCTTGCTATAAATCCGTCAAAAAAATCACTTAAAGCCGCTAAAGAAAAAAGTAGAGTGGCAAAATAATTAATCCAGCTTTGATGCACATTTTCAAAGGGAAAGGTAAGGACAAAAAATAAAAGCGGTGCTAAAATCATTCTTAAAATAGCTAGAAAATTTGGTAAATTCATTTTTGACCCTGTTGAAAATGAGAAATCTTGCAAAAATATTATAGAAATTTAATAAATCATCATTAAATTTTTATTGAAAATTAAATGAAAATTTCAGGCTTAAGTTTCATCATAAGGCAAAAGGCAGCTAAAACGGCTTGCTTTTGTATGAAAATTCTATCTCCTTTTAGTTGCAAAAGTTCTTGGATATAAGTTCCATCTTTAAACATCGCTCCTATATAAATATTGCCTGCTTTTATGTCCTTATCTTCACCCTCAGCCACTCCGCTTAAGGCTAGGGCAAAATCGGGCTTTGCCGTTTTAAAAATCCCTTTAAGCATAAAATAAACACAACGCTCACTATACTCTCCACCATTTTCTAAAATACTCTCGCTAATACCCAACCACTCGTGTTTTAAGCGGTTTGAATAGCTTACAATAGAACCTTCAAAAATTGCACTTATGCCTGAAATTTTACTAAGCTCACTCGCACAAAGTCCCCCCGTGCAGCTTTCCGCAAAGGAGATTTTAAGCCCCTTTTGCATTAATTTAGAAACGATAAAACGCAAAGGGTCTTTACCTAAAAAGAATTTTTGTGCAAATAAATTTGAAACACTTTGTAAAAAGCCATCAAGTGTACCGCCGTGAAAATCGCTCACTTTTAGTAGGGTAAGATTATCTAAAATTTTGCTCGATTTTAGACTCACTTTATAGCTTTTTGTTAGGGTTTCGAGTAAAAGTAGGGCACTTTCTTCATCGATTCCAAAAAGACAAAAATACTCATAGCCTAAGTCAATTTTTCCCAAAAGTTTTGGCATAGTTTCCTCAATGTCGATTTTTAAAAGATTGACTTTAGAATTTTCAAATTCACAAGCAAAACTATTGTGAGTATAAAGAGCTTTATCGGGCACAAGATTTTGTTCTTTTAAGATAAGATTATCATCGCTTAATGTGGCTAAAATTTTTGCTACTATGGCGTAATTTTGTGTGCTAGCAAAAATTGTTATAAAATCATAATCTTGCATTAATTTTTCTAGTAAAAAGGGGAGTTCTTTATCGCTCTTTGTTTGGATATGAATTTCATTAATTTCTTTAAATTTTTCTTCATAAGCCCTAAAAATATAATCTTTATAAGCAGGATGTAAGATAAGCTCATCTCCTAAAATAAAAAGCAAATGTTTCATAAAATTCCCTTTTTCTTAGAATTATAACCAAATTTAAACTTAAATGCAGTAAAATTTGGAATTTAAAAAAACTTAGGTGCGAATGATGGATTACAAAGAAACTTTACTTTTACCTAATACCAGCTTTGCGATGAGGGCAAATTTAGCGGAATTTGAAAAGGAACGCTTTAAAAAATGGTTTCATCAAAATTATGCGTATGAGAAAATGAAAGCTAAACGGCAAAATGCGACGCAAAGTTTTACTTTGCACGATGGTCCCCCTTATGCAAATGGGCATATTCACATAGGACACGCTTTAAATAAAATTTTAAAAGAAACGATTATTAAACTTCATTATTTTAAAGGTGAAAGGGTGCGATTTACGCCCGGATGGGACTGCCACGGCTTACCGATAGAACAACAAGTTGAAATCAAACTTGGCGAAAAAAAGAAAAATTTAAGCAAAAAAGAAATTCGTCATTTTTGTAGAAAACACGCAAAAGAATTCGTGGATATTCAAAAAGAGGAATTTAAAAGTCTTGGTGTGATAGCAGATTGGCAGCAACCTTACTTGACTATGGATTATGCTTTTGAAGCAGAGATTTACCGCACTCTTTGTGAGGTGGCTAAAAAAGGACTTTTGGTGGAACGCTCCAAACCTGTATTTTGGAGCTGGGCGGCAAAGTCAGCTTTAGCAGAAGCGGAGGTAGAGTATCAGGATAAAGAAGATTATTCCACTTTTGTAGCTTTTGATTTAGGCGAGGAGGCTTTAAAAAGGCTTGGAGTGCGGAAGGCAAAGGCTGTGATTTGGACAACTACACCTTGGACTTTGGTGGCAAATCAAGCCATAGCCTTAAATCCTAATGAGCTTTATGTTTTGACAAAAGAAGGGCTTATTTTTGCAAAAGCTTTGCTTAAAAATATGACAGAACTTAATTTCACTAAGGGTGAAATTGATCAAGAATTTGAGGCTAAAATTTTAGAAAAAAGCACAGCGATTAATCCTCTTAACCTTAGAAATTCCTCATTTATCTTAGGTGAGCATGTTTTAATGGACGGAGGCACAGGGCTTGTGCATACGGCACCAGGACACGGCGAAGATGATTATTATGCGTGTTTAAAATATGGGATTGAAGTGTTGATGCCTGTTGATGAGGCGGGTTTGTATGATGAGACTTTAAGGACTAAGAAACTTTTACCAGAAGAGCTTTTGAGCGAGTTTATAGGACTGCATATTTTTAAAGCAAATGAGAGAATTTTGGAACTTTTAGGGGATAATCTTATCCACGCTTCGAAATTTATACACTCTTATCCTTTTTGCTGGAGGACACATAAGCCCGTGATTTACCGTGCGACTAAGCAATGGTTTATCGCAATAAACGAGGCAAAATTAGATGGCAAAAGCTTAAGAGAAAAGGCAAAAGAGGAACTTTTAAAGACAAAATTTTATCCTGAAAATGGTGCAAAAAGAATAGGTTCTATGGTGGAAAATCGCCCTGATTGGTGTATTTCAAGGCAAAGAGATTGGGGAACGCCCATAGCCTTTTTTAGAGATAAGACAAGTAAGAAAGTCATTTTTGATGATGAGGTTTTAGAATTTATTGCAAAGATTTTTGAAGAAAGGGGTGCTGATGCGTGGTGGGAGCTTGACATTAGTGAGCTTTTACCGCCAAATTCTAAATATAAACCTCAAAATTTAGAAAAAGTTTATGATATTTTAGATGTATGGTTTGATAGTGGTAGCACTTGGAAAGCTGTTTTAGAAGGCGTTAAATTTGACGCAGGGGAAAAGATAGCTAATATGTATTTAGAAGGAAGCGACCAGCATAGAGGCTGGTTTCAAAGCTCTTTACTTTTAAGTGTGGCTTTGAGGGGGTGTGCTCCTTATGAAAATGTCCTTACACATGGATTTACCATAGATGAAAAGGGGCAAAAAATGAGTAAGTCTAAGGGCAATACCATAGCTCCTGATTATGTTGCTAAAACTTATGGGGTGGAGATTTTAAGGCTATGGGTGTTTTTGAGTGATTATTCTACGGATTTAAAAATTTCTGAAAATATTCTTAAACAAGTCAGTGAGCAATACCGAAAAATTCGCAATACCATAAGATTTTTACTTGCTAATACCAATGATTTGGACAATATGAAAGACGCTGATTTTTCTTTCATTGATAAATGGATTTTAACAAGGGCTAGTCGTGTTTTTAAAATGAGTGAAGAGGCATTTTTAAATTATGAATTTGCGAAAGGCTTTAATGCTTTGCTTAATTTTTTAATTGCCGATTTGAGCGGAATTTATTTAGATATTAGCAAAGATAGGCTTTATTGTGAAGCTAAAACGAGCCTTAAGCGTAAAAGTTCGCAAATTGCGATGGCTTTGATTGCCAGAAAGCTTTTAAGCCTTTTAGCACCATTTTTAACTTATAGTGTTGATGAGGCACTAGAGCATACAAATACTTGTATTAAAAACGATGCTTTAGATGTGTTTGATTTAAATTTTAGTGAAAAATTTGACTTTAATTTTGGCATTGAAGATGAGTTTTTACTGAAAGTTAGGGAGGGCTTTTTTGAAAATATCGACAAGCTTAAAAAAGATAAAATGATAAAATCGACCCTTGAATTAATTTTACAAACAAATTCAAGTCAAATCAATGCCTTATCAGAAAGTGAGATGAAAGACTGGTTTATGGTAAGTGGGCTTGAACATTTACATAGTGGTGAAAAACTTTGCGAATTTGAGGTGGAAAATGAGCGTTTTGCCATTATAAAAGCAAAACTTCATAAATGCGAAAGGTGTTGGAAATTTGAAGCGATTGAGGACATTTGTCCGCGTTGTGCTGGAGTTTTAAATGTTTGAAAATCCTATGCCAAATGAACTACTCATTAGCACCATAGTTGCCGTGCTTTTATTGAGTGCTTTGGCTGTGGTTTTGATTAAGAAAAAAGGATAAAAATGATCACTTTAAAAGAAGCGTTAAAATACTCTAAAAATGAGCTTGAGGCTTTAAAAAAAGAACTTAATGAAAGAGCAAAAAAGCAAAGGCAAATCGGTGCTTTTGTGGAGCAATTTTTGGGTTGTGATTTAAATAACTCAGGCGAGGGTGTGCCTGTGGCGATTAAAGATAATATCAGCGTTAAGGATTGGAATCTTACTTGTGGAAGTAGGATTTTGCAAGGCTATGTCGCCCCTTACGATGCAAGTGCTATTGTGAATTTGAAAAAAAACGGCTTTTCTCCTTTTGGTCGTGCCAATATGGACGAATTTGCTATGGGAAGTTCGACTGCAAGCTCTTTTTATGGTAGGACTTTAAATCCGCTTGATTTTTCACGCGTTCCGGGTGGTTCAAGTGGTGGGAGTGCGGCGGCAGTAGCGGCAAATTTGGCTTTGGCAAGTTTAGGAAGTGATACGGGAGGCTCGGTAAGACAACCTGCAGCTTTTTGTGGGTGCGTGGGCTTTAAGCCAAGTTATGGCAGAGTGAGTCGTTACGGACTTGCTGCTTATTCTTCAAGCTTAGACCAAATCGGTGTTTTAACGCAAAATGTCGAAGATGCAGCCTTGCTTTACGATGCCATTGCGGGACACGATGAAAAGGATAGCACAAGTGCAAATATCGAGTTTAAGCCTACAAGCACAAATTTAAACGCAAATGTTAAACTTAAAATCGCCGTGATAGAAAATTATATTAACGCCGCAAGTGAGGAGGTGAAATCTGCTCTTTTAAGAAGCATAGAGGCTTTAAAGGCACACGGACACGAAATAGTTTATAGAACTTTGCAAGATTACGAATTTGACATTGCGGCTTATTATATCATTGCTACGGCTGAAGCAAGTGCAAATTTAAGCCGTTATGATGGGGTGCGTTATGGAAGACGCAGTGAGCATTGTGAAAATTTAAAAGATATGTATGTAAATACACGCAGTGAGGGCTTTGGTGAAGAGGTTAAGCGTAGAATTTTGCTTGGAACCTTTGTTTTAAGTAGTGGATATTATGACGCTTATTATATTAAGGCACAAAAGGCTAGAGCTTTCATCAAGACTAAGTATGAGGAAATTTTGCAAGATTGCGATTTGATTTTTATGCCGGTTACGCCAACAACTGCTTTTACTTTTGATACGCAAAAAAGCCCTATGCAAAATTATTTGGAGGACATTTATACCATTTCTGTGAATTTAGCAGGACTTGGAGGCATTAGTGTGCCTGTGGGTAAGGATAAAAATGGACTTAACATTTCTGCCCAGCTAATTTGTGGGGCTTATGAGGAACAAACCTTACTCAATGGTGCTTTAAATTTGGAAAAAATTGTAAAGGAGTAAAGTATGAGGATAGTTGGACGCGCTTTGACCTTTGAAGATGTTTTGTTAAGACCTTGCTATTCTGAGATTTTGCCTAAAGAGGTGCAAATTCATACCAGATTAACGAAAAACATTAGTCTTAATATGCCTTTAATCTCCGCAGCTATGGATACGGTAACCGAGCATAGAGCCGCTATTATGATGGCTAGGCTTGGAGGACTTGGCATTATCCATAAAAATATGGATATTAAAGCCCAGGTAAGGGAAGTTAAGAGGGTGAAAAAAAGCGAAAGTGGAGTCATTATCGATCCTATATTTATCGCCCCAAATGCCAGTGCTTATGAAGCTTTAGAATTAATGGCAGAATATAGAATTTCAGGCGTTCCTGTGGTTGATGAGGAGAGAAAATTGCTAGGGATTTTAACAAATCGCGATTTAAGATTTGAAAGTAATTTTAATAACAAGGTTGAAAATGTAATGACAAAAGCCCCCCTCATTACCGCTCCAAAAGGCTGCACTTTAGATGATGCGGAGAAAATTTTTAGCACTAATAAGGTCGAAAAACTTCCCATAGTTGATGAGAATAACCGCCTTGTAGGGCTTATTACTATAAAAGATTTAAAAAAGCGTAAAGAATATCCTGACGCAAATAAAGATAGCTTTGGTCGTTTAAGAGTGGGTGCAGCCATAGGGGTGAATCAAATGGAAAGAGTTGATGCTTTAGTGGAAGCCGATGTTGATGTTGTTGTGCTTGATTCGGCACACGGACACTCTAAGGGCATTATAGAAAGTGTAAAGGCTATTAAGGCTAAATATCCTAAGCTTGAAATCATAGCAGGAAATGTCGCCACAGCAGGAGCGACAAGGGCTTTATGCGAGGTGGGAGCAGATGCTGTTAAAGTCGGCATTGGACCGGGTAGTATTTGCACCACGCGTATTGTTTCAGGTGTGGGTGTGCCGCAAATTTCAGCCATTGATGAGTGTGCTTTGGAGGCGGATAAATTTGGTGTCCCTGTGATAGCCGATGGGGGGATAAAATATTCAGGCGATATAGCAAAAGCCCTTGCCGCAGGAGCAAGCTCTGTGATGATAGGTTCACTCCTTGCTGGCACAGATGAAAGTCCGGGAGAGCTTTTTACCTATCAAGGAAGACAATATAAGGCTTACCGTGGTATGGGTTCTTTGGGAGCTATGCAAAAGGGTAGTTCGGATAGATATTTTCAGCAAGGAACAGCACAAGATAAACTCGTGCCTGAGGGCATTGAGGGGCGTGTGCCTTATGTGGGAAGTCTTAAGGGTGTGATTCATCAGCTTTTAGGCGGACTTCGCTCATCTATGGGCTATGTGGGTGCTAAGGATCTTTTGGATTTTAGAGCGAGGGCGGAATTTGTGGAGATTACAAGTGCAGGGCTTAAAGAAAGCCACGTGCATGATGTAACGATTACGCACGAAGCACCAAATTATAAGGTTAATTCGTGAATTTCGAAGCAAATTTGAAAAAGGCAAATGAAGCCTTAACTAAGCTTAACGAGGAAGAATTAAGCTTGGAAGAGAGTGTAAAAATTTATAAAATGGGACTTCAAAGCATAGAAAAAGCAAGGCTTGAGCTTGAAAAAGCAAAATTAGAGGTGGAGAAAGTCGATGAGTAAAATCGCCGCCTTGCAGTTTCCTACCCTTTCTTTGAGTGAATCAAGGCTTGATTATTATTTAAAAGAAGCTAAAGAAAGTGGAGCAAATTTGGTTGTTTTAGGAGAATATGTTCTTAATAGCTTTTTTGCAGAACTTTTAACGATGCCTAAATCAATGATTAAAGAGCAAAGCGAAGCAAAAAAAAAGAGTCTTGAAAATTTAGCTAAAAAATATGAGCTTGAAATCATTGCTCCCCTTGTAAGTGTTGAGTCAAAAGGCTATCAAAAGGTTTGTCTTAAGGTTTCTCCTAGTGCGGTTAAAAGCTATGAGCAGCAAATTTTAATGCCCTACACACACTGGAATGAGGCGAAATTTTTCATCAATAAAACCGATAAAATCAAGCTTTTTAGCTTTACTTATGAGAAATTAAAATGTGCCTTACTTTTTGGCTTTGAGACACATTTTGATTTATTTTGGCAAGAAATTCGTGCCAAAAAAATTGACCTTGTCATTGTGCCTAGTGCTTGCACTTTTGGTAGTCAAAAAAGATGGGAAGAGCTTTTAAAAACAAGAGCTTTTTTAAATCAAACTAGCATTTTAAGAGTGAATCGCATAGGCAGCGCCAAGCATAGCGAGGAGTGGAAATTTTATGGAGATAGCTTTTTTATCGATGCTTTTGGCGAGATGAAAGATAGGCTTGGTGGGGAAGAAGAAATGCTCATTGCTCAGCCACAAAGTGCTAGTGAGGCTAGGAAACTTTGGGCTTTTGATAAGATTATAAAAGTATATGAAAATGAATGAAATTTTAAGTAAAAATTTAAATGCCTTAAGAAATGATAAGCTTAAAAATAAGCTTTTAGTCTTTATTAACGGGGGGGGGGGGGGGGGTAAGCGTTTTAGCATTGATGAAAATTTAAATATTTTTGATAAACAAAATCAAATTTTGATGTATGAAAATATGGACGAAGAAATTGCTTATGTGGAAAATGCTATATTATCGCAAACGAGGCGTTATCCTTTTATTTTCATCTATGGTATAGGAAATGCTTTGCTTTTGAAAAAGCTTTGTGGGGTGCATTATCAACATATTTTCGTGCTTGAGGGGAATTCGGAATTATTAATTTTAGCCTTAAGTAAGGTAGATTTGAGTGAGGAACTAAAATTGGGTGGGATTCATGTGCTAGATAGCGAAGATCCTTTTGCGGAATTTGAGCTTTCTTTTTATTTTAATAATCCTTTAATTTTAGAACTTCACTCCCTTTATGGACTTTTTATACAAAATCACTATTATGAAAAGTTTTTTCATCAGCAAATGATAAATGCTGATTTACTTTGCCGTAAAGTGATTAATAATGTTTTAAATTCTAAGGGTGTAAGCACACCTGAGGCTATTTTTAAAACCTATAAAAATTTTCTTTTCAATGTCAAAACTATGCTTTATAATCCACCCTTTCAAAGACTGCTTTCGCAAAGAAAAAAGAGCTTTAAAAATGCTATTGTTGTTTCTGCTGGACCATCGCTTGGTGCAAATTTAGCTTTACTTAAAAAATACGAGGAGAATTTTGTCATTTTTTGTGTCGATGGTGCTTATTCTGTGCTTTGTGAAAATGGCATTACTCCCGATTATGTGATAAACAATGACTATGAAAGCGTTGCATTGAAATTTTTTGAAACAGACATTAAAGAAAAGACGATGTTTATTTGCTCTTCTCTTTCAGCTTTTGAGGTGGTAGAATTTCTTAAAGAGCGTAATCTATGCGTGATACTTGACCCCGAAGACCCAAATGTAAAGCTTAATTTTTTAGATGATTTTGGTTATATAAAACCGGGGCTTTTTGTTTCTTATTATGCGTATTGCATTACTATGGCGCTTGGCTTTGAAAATGTCATTATGCTAGGGCAGGATTTAGCTCTTTCAAAAGAAGGAAACTCGCACGCCGATGGCTTTAGCCTTGGAGTGCGAGTTGAGGCGGATTTTTATGAGGATTATTTTGAGGTGGAGGGCTTTGGTGGTAAGGTGCTAACTCACCCTGTGTGGAATATTTACCGTATTTATTTAGAAGGCTTTATTGCCAATCACGCCCATCTAGCTACTTTTTATAATGTCTCTCAAACGGGTGCTAGGATACATAATGCTGTGGAGTTAAACTTTAGAGAGTGTTGTGAAAAATTAGCCACAGATTTAAAACCTCACTTTGAGCCACCTAAAACCTTAACTACTAATAAAACTCAAAAGCTTTTTGATAAATTTATCCTTTTTGCTAAAGAAAATGTTAAGGCTTGTGAAGAGATAGATGTGGAGGCTTTAACATTGCAAAATGCTCTTATTAGCATTTTAAATTCTGGTAAAGACTTGCCTTTAGAATTTTTACAAAAAGTGGATTTAAATATAAGAAATTTCAACACCATTCTCATTAGTAATCATTTGCTTCAAGACGGAAAATTAGGACATTGTGTCATTAAAAGAGGAGATTTGATTGCTGAGGTTTATAAGAAAAATATTATCGATGAAAAAGAATTTTTACTTCATATTATGGTTGCCTTTGCAAAATGGCTAGAGTTTTTTAGAGAGAATTTAAAAATTAAAAAAGATTTATTGGAGGAATTTTTAAGTCAAAAAGTATAAAAAATTTTATTTTTTGCTTTACTTTAACCTCCCCTTAAGCTTTCTTTACTATAATTTCATTTCTTTTTGTTTTTAATCTCAGCTTTAAGCCTTATTAAAAACCTAAAAAGTTCTGTTCTTTAACATCAATATTGTTATTCAAATCTTATAGTCAATCTTTGAAATCTAAATAAGTGACGATTGAGCCACACTTTATAAATAAAGTGAAATAAACATTAAAAGTTTTAGATTAAAACTTCATATGATTAAACTAAAGATACTAAGGGCAAACCTTAAGCATAGATGATTGTTTTAGGACAATCTTATCTTTAGTCTTACTTCTCTTAATGAGGCTTTGCCTATATTAAAGAAATTAATATGGAGAGTTTGATCCTGGCTCAGAGTGAACGCTGGCGGCGTGCCTAATACATGCAAGTCGAACGATGAAGCTTTTAGCTTGCTAGAAGTGGATTAGTGGCGCACGGGTGAGTAAGGTATAGTTAATCTGCCCTACACTGGGGGACAACACTTAGAAATGAGTGCTAATACCCCATACTCCTATTTAACATAAGTTAGATAGGGAAAGTTTTTCGGTGTAGGATGAGACTATATAGTATCAGCTAGTTGGTAAGGTAAAGGCTTACCAAGGCTATGACGCTTAACTGGTCTGAGAGGATGATCAGTCACACTGGAACTGAGACACGGTCCAGACTCCTACGGGAGGCAGCAGTAGGGAATATTGCGCAATGGGGGAAACCCTGACGCAGCAACGCCGCGTGGAGGATGACACTTTTCGGAGCGTAAACTCCTTTTCTTTGGGAAGAATTTTGACGGTACCAAAGGAATAAGCACCGGCTAACTCCGTGCCAGCAGCCGCGGTAATACGGAGGGTGCAAGCGTTACTCGGAATCACTGGGCGTAAAGGGCGCGTAGGCGGATTATCAAGTCTCTTGTGAAATCTAATGGCTTAACCATTAAACTGCTTGGGAAACTGATAGTCTAGAGTGAGGGAGAGGCAGATGGAATTGGTGGTGTAGGGGTAAAATCCGTAGATATCACCAAGAATACCCATTGCGAAGGCGATCTGCTGGAACTCAACTGACGCTAAGGCGCGAAAGCGTGGGGAGCAAACAGGATTAGATACCCTGGTAGTCCACGCCCTAAACGATGTATGCTAGTTGTTGGGGTGCTAGTCATCTCAGTAATGCAGCTAACGCATTAAGCATACCGCCTGGGGAGTACGGTCGCAAGATTAAAACTCAAAGGAATAGACGGGGACCCGCACAAGCGGTGGAGCATGTGGTTTAATTCGAAGATACGCGAAGAACCTTACCTAGGCTTGATATCCAACAAATTCTGTAGAGATACGGAAGTGCTAGCTTGCTAGAATGTTGAGACAGGTGCTGCACGGCTGTCGTCAGCTCGTGTCGTGAGATGTTGGGTTAAGTCCCGCAACGAGCGCAACCCTCGTCCTTAGTTGCTAACGATTCGGTCGAGCACTCTAAGGAGACTGCCTTCGTAAGGAGGAGGAAGGTGGGGACGACGTCAAGTCATCATGGCCCTTACGCCTAGGGCGACACACGTGCTACAATGGCATATACAATGAGACGCAATACCGCGAGGTGGAGCAAATCTATAAAATATGTCCCAGTTCGGATTGTTCTCTGCAACTCGAGAGCATGAAGCCGGAATCGCTAGTAATCGCAAATCAGCCATGTTGCGGTGAATACGTTCCCGGGTCTTGTACTCACCGCCCGTCACACCATGGGAGTTGATTTCACTCGAAGTGGAAATACTAAACTAGTTATCCCCCACAGTGGAATCAGCGACTGGGGTGAAGTCGTAACAAGGTAACCGTAGGAGAACCTGCGGTTGGATCACCTCCTTTCTAGAGTACAACTTTATCCTTTCGTTAGGATAGAGTATAAAAGTAGCTTTCTCACAAAGCTAACTTATTCAATTGTCCTTGTTTAGATTTTAAAGATTGATAAGCTAATTTTGGGGAATTAGCTCAGCTGGGAGAGCGCCTGCTTTGCACGCAGGAGGTCAGCGGTTCGATCCCGCTATTCTCCACCATTATAAAGGGCCTATAGCTCAGCTGGTTAGAGTGCACCCCTGATAAGGGTGAGGTCACAAGTTCAAGTCTTGTTAGGCCCACCATAAAGATTTGGATAAGATGTTGAGGGTAATCTATTCTTTTTATTTTTCTTTGGTGTTTTTGCAATATTTTAAGTAAGGTTTATAGAATTAAATTTAGTAGTTTAATTATAGAGTTACAAATTCTATCTCCAAATCTTTCTTAAAATCTATCTCACACCAGCCACCATTAATCTCCACTGCCAAAGCATTATCAAATTTATCGATTAAAGCTTGTAAAAAGCTCGTCATATACATATTATCAAAATCCTTGCCATCATAAAAAGCCGTCCTATCTAAACCATCATAAAAGGCTAAAAGCTGTGGTAGAAAATTATAGGAAAAGATTAAAATTCATTGTTGTAAATTTTGGAAAGCTTAAAATATTCGTCTTTATTTTATAAACAAGCTTTGTTTTTTTAACTTGACATCGTCTTATCATTTTCAAAATATAACTCTTATTTACAAAGTTAAAAATTACTTTTTATAAGCCATAGTATGTTCTCTCATTTTAATTTGTTGATTGTGCCATAATTAGCATAATGGAAATTTATATGTTGATGAGTGTTAGCAAAATTTTTAAAAGTATTAAACAACAAGTTTAAAAAAGTATATAAATTTATTCTTATCACCTTCACTATTCTAAACAAAATACCATTTCCAATTTAAAACAAGAAAGTCAAAGTTTTATTTGTTTAAATAAATAGACTTGAAAACTTTTTTAAAATTTTAAAAAGTGATGAAAACTAAGAAAAAATAGCGAGAAAATTTACCTAAAGCGATAAAAAAAGCAGTTTTTAGTATAGGATATTTTGCGAAGCCAAGTCCTAAAGCAAAAAGGTCTCCCACTAAGGGTAAGAAACTTAAAAATGCAAAGATGCTGCCAAATTTACGAAAATTGAGCGTATAATTTTCTAGTTTTTTTAAAGAAGAGGCGAAGTATTTTTGTAGAATTTTTTCTTTGCTGAAATAGGCTAGAGCATAAGTGCTAAGACTTCCTAGCGTGTTGGCTAAGGTGGCTATAAAAAGAGTGATGGTAGGGTTAAAGTCAAATTTGATAAAGGCTAAAACAAAAGCCTCACTCGCTAAGGGTAAAAGCGTAGAGGAGAGAAAAGAGACGATGAAAAGCCCAAGATAGCTTAGATGACTATAAAAAAAATCAAGCATTTTCTAAGGTTTTTAAAAGTTCTGAGCGATTCATTTTGATAAAGCGATAAATATTTGTGGCGGCTTTTTGATATGTTTTTTGTAAAAGAGTGTGAAATTCACTTTTTGTTTTCGCCTTTTCTAGAAGTTTTATGATGTCTTTTTCGTGTTTAAGAAAAAAAGGCTCTTCTTTTTGAATATGGATAAGGTGAATTTCTTTCCCAAAAAATTCATACATATACTCAAGATTTTCAAAAATTTTATCATTGCTGATGATGTAAATATCTGTAATTTTCTTTTTTGTGGCTAAAATTCCAAGTAGGGTAAGTATGATTTTATCCGCATAATCTTTACTAGGATGGTCGAAAGTAAAAATTTCATATTTTGTTTTGCTAAGAATTTTTAAACAACGCGTATTGAAGTGTAAGTGCGAATTTCCTACGATATAAAAAATATTTTTTTCTTCTTTTTTAACTTTGTAATTTTTGAAAAAATTGTGCGGACTGACATTTTCTGCGTCTATTAAATAGGCTTTCATTTTCGTTTTTTTAACTCCAGATTAAGATAATGCCCCGTATAGCTTTTTTTGTGAGCTTTAGCTAGAGTGGCGACATTGCCTTCTGCTATAATTTTTCCGCCCTTTATCCCACCTTCAGGTCCCATATCGATGATATAGTCGGCATTTTTAATCACGTCTAAATTATGCTCTATCACTAAAACAGAATTTCTAAGCTCGACTAAGTGTTGCAAAACGTTAATTAGCTTATTTACATCATCAAAATGAAGTCCTGTGGTAGGCTCATCAAGTATGTAAAGCGTTTTACCTGTATCGCTACGACTCAGTTCTTTGGCGAGTTTGATTCTTTGAGCTTCACCTCCGCTTAAAGTCGTAGCATTTTGTCCAAGGGTAAGATAGTCAAGTCCCACTTTTACGAGAGTGTCTAGTTTTTGCTTAATTTTAGGCACAGAGGTAAAAAATTCACTCGCCTCTAAAATGCTCATATTTAGAATTTCGCTAATATTTTTACCCTTATATTTTATTTCTAAGGTTGCTTCGTTATATCTTTTGCCCTTGCAAGTATCACAAATGACCATTACATCGGGTAAAAAGTGCATTTCTATCTTAATTTCTCCGTCCCCACCGCACTTTTCACAACGTCCTCCTTTGACATTAAAAGAAAAACGCCCCGCTTTATAGCCTCTCATCTTAGCTTCTTTTGTGGCGGCGAAAAGATTTCTTATCTCGTCCATTGCACCTGTGTAAGTAGCAGGGTTTGAACGAGGAGTGCGACCTATGGGACTTTGGTCAAGATAAATGACTTTATCTAAAAGCTCAAGCCCCTCAATCTCAACGCCTCCAAGCTTTTTAACCTTTTTGGCGTGATTAAGAGCTTCTTGTGCGAAAGGTAAAAGAGTTTGAAGGATTAAAGAGCTTTTACCAGAGCCAGAAACGCCTGTGATAGCGACTAAATTTTGTAAAGGGAAGTTGGCATTTAAATTTTTGATATTATTGATATTGACATTTTTGAGTTTAAGCCATTGATTTTGTGGGCGGTTTAAAGAATGTGAAATTTGCTTTTTTCCACTCATATAAAGGGCGGTTTCACTTTTGCTTTTTAGCAATTCTTTATAAGTCCCAGCAAAAACGACCTCCCCGCCGAACTTCCCCGCTCTAGGACCTATATCTACGATGAAATCCGCCTCTTCAATTGTCATTTTATCGTGTTCGACAACGATGAGGGTATTGCCTTTTTCTTGTAAATTCCTTAGCGTTTTGATGAGTTTTTGCGTATCTCTTTCGTGCAGCCCTATACTAGGCTCATCAAGCACATACATCACTCCACTTAAGCCACTGCCTATTTGAGAGGCGATGCGTATCCTTTGAGCTTCGCCTCCGCTAATGCTCCTTGCATCACGCCCCAAGCTAAGATAGCCAAGTCCCACATCATAAAGAAAAAATAATCTTTCATTAATCTCCTTTAAAATAGGCTTTGCGATGAGTTTTTCCTGTGCGTTTAAATAGCTAAAATTTGCTTCTTTAGAAAAAAATGCCGTGCTATCTTCCACACTCATATCTAAAATTTCCCCTAAGCCCTTATTTGCGACCTTGACGGCTAAATTTTGTGCTTTTAATCTATGCCCACCGCAATCCTTGCAAATTTTCTCACTCATATAATCATTTAAATCTTTTTCATCTTTAAGCATATCATAAGCGATTTTTACCACGCCCTCAAAAGTGCGTTTAAGGCGATTTCTTTTCCAAAAAAAGTCAATTTGCTTTGCGTTGCCGTATAAAATTAGTCTTTTTTGCTCTTCACTTAGCTCACTAAAAGGGATTTTGATAGGGATTTGATTTTGCTCACAAAAGGCGATGAGAAATTTATAATAATAGCTTTTATTAAAGCCATACATCGTTTTAATTGCCCCATTTTCAAGGCTTAGAGTCTCATCGATGATTTTTTTCATATCTAAGGTATAGCGGATTCCTAGTCCATCACAAGCCTCACAAGCACCCTTTGGGGAGTTAAAAGAAAAGCTTAAAGGCTCAAGTGGAGTGAAGGAAATTTTACAAGCAAAACACGCACAATGCTCACTATAATGATAATGTTTTGAAAGTCCAAGCTCTTCTGCGTTTAAAACCTCAAGTTCAATTTCCCCAAAGCTCTCTTCCAAGCCTTTTTCCACATCACTTGCAAGGCGTGCGAGGAGGTTTTCTTGCACTTCAATGCGGTCAATGACAAGTTTTATAGTATGCTTTTTTGTTTTAGCTAATTCAATGTCCTCATCAAGCCGCACCAAAACCCCGTCAATTTGTGCTCTTATATAGCCTTTATTACGCAAATTTTCTAGCAAATCTGTGTAAGTTCCCTTTTTATCACGCACTAAAGGAGCGTAAATGATGATTTTAGCACCCTTTGGAAGTTTTAAAATTTCGCTGACAATATCCGCCGCACTCATTGAGGAGATTTTTTCTCCACATTGATGGCAATGCTGCACGCCAACCCTTGCATAAAGTAAGCGTAAATAATCATAAATTTCTGTTATCGTTCCCACCGTGGAGCGTGGATTTTTAGAAGTTGTTTTTTGGTCAATGGCTATGGCTGGGGTTAAGCCCTCGATTTTATCGACCTCTGGTTTGCCTACCTTATCTAAAAACTGCCTTGCATAAGCACTTAAGCTTTCGATGTAGCGGCGTTGCCCCTCGGCATAAAGTGTGCCAAAGGCGAGAGTTGATTTACCGCTACCGCTTAAGCCTGTGAAAACGATGAGCTTATTTTTAGGTATGTTAAGATTGACATTTTTGAGATTATTTTCTCTTGCACCGATGATTTTTATCATTATTTATTTGCTTTTTCTATATATTCGCCCCTTGTTGTATCTACTCTAATGACCTCACCCTCAAGCACGTGAAAAGGGATTTGCACCACAGCACCTGTTTCAAGTGTAGCGGGTTTTTTGTTTGAGCCTTGCGTGTCGCCCTTGAAATTTGGGGCAGTTTCGATGATTTTAAGCTCAACTACTTGAGGCACTTCCACGCCTATGGCTTTGCCGTTATGAAAAAGCACCTCGACCATCATACCATCAAGTAGCCATTTTTTCGCCTCGCCCACATCATCATCACTAATTGCCACTTGCTCATAACTTTGCGTATCCATAAATTGACAATTTTCGCCATCATCATAAAGATATTGCATCGTTTTTTGTTCTAAATTTGGAGCTTCGCATTTATCTCCTGCGTGGATAGTTTTTTCCAAAACCTTGCCATCTATGAAAGATTTGATTTTCACGCGGACAAAAGCAGGTCCTTTACCCGGTTTTACATGCTGATACTCCACTATCTTAAACGGAACGCCGTCAATTTCTATCTTAAGTCCTTTTTTTAAATCACCCATTGCGTAAGTTGCCATCATTTTTCCTTTTGTTAAATTAAAAAGCGTATTTTAGCTAAAATTCTTTTAAAACTTAATGAAAACGACTTGTTTTATAAGTTGCTATAAATTCGCGTAATTTTTTGAGCTTTTGAGTATCTATCTCCTTGCCTCGTTCTTTATCAATGCTTAGCTTGACATTTTCTAGCATAGCCTCTTTTAAATCTTCGATATTTGGCACTTTAGGAGAAAAATCAACCGCATTTTGCTCCAAATCTTTTTTAGTATAAATGGGGATAATGCCCTTTAGGGCTGAAAAGCGGTTAAGTTGTTCTTCATTTTGTGCGATTAAAATTACAGGAATTCCCATAGCCGTGCAAGGTGAGGCGATGTGAAGTCCTGTGGTGATGATGAGTTTGGCTTCGTTTTTGTAACGCTTAAGTAAATTTTGCGTTTTTTCAAAAAAATGCTCTTGAGTATAGTTTGGCTCATCTTCTATTTTAATGGATTTTTGATTGATAAATTCAGCGTTTTCGCGTAAATTTTGAGGGATAAAAGGCATTAAATCCTCATCAACATTGACTAAAAAAATCACACTTTGCGTTTCGCTTTTTTCTCTCTTATCTAAAGTTAAGGTTAAGCATCTTGAAAGATAGGCATTAAAGCCCATTTTTTGACAAAATTCCAAAGTAAAATTATCCCTACATCCTAAGTCTTTATTTTTGAAATAATGTGGAAAATGTGCGTTAAAAAATTGTATAAAATTCATCGCACTAGGGTTAAAATGTGTGCCGATGAAAACACATAAAAGGCTAGGTGGCGGGAGAAAATTATTACTAAGAGAGAAATAGCCTTGCATAATAACTATGCCTCCACCTTGCTTAAACATCAGGCTTTCACTGCTGGAATATTCAAATTCCACCTTAGAAAAATTCTTTTTAATGGCTGTTTTTGTGGCGATAGTTTGGATAAAATCACCCAAATTATGATAGCCTAAATGCGTATGATGAGAGTAGTCAAATAGCACAAAATGATTTGCCTTGAAGTCTTTTTTGGTAGCATTTTGCATACTTTGCGTAAAAAGGTGTAAAAATTGCCTTCTTTCTATAAGTTCTAAATTTTTTTGAATTTTATCAAGCTCAAGCGCATCACGAAGTTTTTTAAAAAAAACACTTTTTTTATTTTTTAATTTTCTTAGCATTAAAACTCCTTTAAAAAGTTAAAAATTATAAAATAAAAAAAGTAAATTTGTTTTTGCATTAAGATTAATTGATTAAAATTCACATTTCAAAGCATAGTAAATGCTCGCTTCGCAAGAAGAGGAAAGTCCGAGCTGCAAAAGACAAGCATTCCATCTAACAGATGGCTAGAGTGATCTAAGGGATAGTGCAACAGAAAGCAAACTACCGCAAAAGCGGAAAAGGTGAAACGGCAGGGTAAGAGCCTACCAGCGATTTTGGTAACAAAGTCGGCTATGTAAACCCAATGTGCAGCAAGAAGGGGTGGTTATCGTCTTTATTTTAACCCTTCGCTTGATTTTGTTTGTAAAAACAAAACTAGATAAATGAGCATTCACGACAGAACTCGGCTTATCGCTATGCTTTGATGTAATGAAGAGCCTTTTGAAATTTTTGTAATTCTGTGGCTTGATAGTCTTTTTTAGCTCCAATGAGCTTAGTTGCTTCTTTTAAAAGGGCTTCTAGTTGAGAAAGCAGGGTGTTTAAATTCTCTTTTAAGCTTTCATCATCGTCTAAATTCTCAACCATAGCTTTCAAATCAAGCGTAGAAGATAAGGCTTCTATCTTATCGGCATCTTCTTCTATAAGAGCGAGTTTAAATTCCTTTATCCACTCATTGATTTTCATTGCTATGCACTTCTCTCCACGCTTCTAAAAGTCCTTTAGTTACATTAATGACTTCATCGATTTTTTCTTCACTATTTTCTAAATTTGCTAAGGATAAAAGCTGAATTTCCCTTGTGTAAAGTCCCGCTAGGTAAAAGGCGACCTCGCCACCCTTTTCATAGTCTAAATTATTTGTCAGTTCTATGAAAATCGCCGTTACGCGTTTGATGAAATACACCCTTTGCTCGATGTCTTCATTTCTTATAGCGTGTTTGGCTCTGGCACAAAAGCGTAAAATTCCCTCATAAAGCATCTCAACTAATCTTTGTGGGGATTCTATCCCCACTTGCGACTCTGAATAAACGCTGTAAGCTAGATTATTTTCCATTGTTTATCCTTAATTATTGTTTTGATTTGCAGCGTTTATCATATTACTTATGGTATTAAGCTGCGTGTTAAGTCTGTTTAAGATGACTTCATATTGTAAAAATTGCATTTGCATTGTTTCAAACCTTTTGTTAATCATCTCTTGCGTGGAGTCTTTAGATTTGTTAAGTGCCTCTGTGTCTTTAGTTAGACCATCGTCATATTTTGTGATAGAGCCATTTTTGCCCGTCATACCCTCAAGCGTGCTTTTAAGCTGGGCGAAAATTCCTTTTCCCTCGATAGGCTGGGCTGTGATTTTAGTCGCACTTAAGCCAAATTGCTTTAGTAAATCCTCTTTCCCCTCGATAGCAAAATCAGAGCCATTTTCGCTGTGGAATTTGATTTTAAAGCCATCAACTCCGCTTTGTTTCACTTCTTCAAGCTTAACGCTTAGTCCGTCTATGCCAAGGGAGTTGATATGATCAACCAAGCTTTGCATTTTTTCTTGCACACTATTACCTGTTGGCTTGAAACGCTTTCCGTCCTTTGTTTTGGATAAATCATAGGTTTCATAATTAAAGACGATTTTAAAATCGCCTAGTCCAAATTCTTCTTCTTTTATTTTATCTTTGTCTTTTGTTTCAACGGTTTGTCCCGCGTGGTCGATGTCCTTATATTTTGTAATCCCAGCGAAAAAGCCCTCCGCAAAGGAGATATCCTCTTTCATCTTTTTCTCAAAATCGCTTTTTATAAAGCTTAAATTCCCACTCTCACTTATCTTAAGCCCGAAATCTTGCATAGAAAGCATAACGGTCGTTTTCATATCATTGCCATTTTTATCTTTGACGACACCCTCCACAGGCACAGAGTCAAAAAGAGCGGAGATGAGGGTAGAGCGTATGCTATTGACTTCGCTAACACCTTGTAAGGTTCCTTTTGTGCCTGTTTCTGTGTTAAAGTCTGTTGAGGCGTTAAGATTTGCTACGAGGTCATTATAGGCATTAACTAAGTCTTCCATAGCCTTTGTTATGGCTTCGGTATCTTGCTGGACTTCGAAATTCACTTCGCCTGTTTTATTAAGCGTGAGAGTTAAGCCCACGGCTAGGTCGGTTATGGTATTACTTGGGCGTATCATTTTGATGCCGTCCATTGTAAATTCTGCATTTTGTGCTTTTTTGAGGTGATTAGCTTGGTCTTTGATGCCATAGCCTGTTTTATTTTTCTCCACATCTTCAGGTTTTAAAGAAGTGCTAGTGTTAAGCTCCCAACCTAAATTTGTAAAAATTTTCTTAGCTTCCTCGTTTTCTTTATATTCTGTTTTAGATACTCCATTTTGTGTAGTTGTTTCTTTACTTCCCGGATAAAAGCTGATTGCATTTTCCTCGCCTGTTTCCTTGCTAGAAAGGCTTAAACGGTATCCATCAGGCTTTTCGCCTGTGTTGATGATTTTAGCGACGATGTTACCATCACTTGCAGTGGTAATTTTATCCGCTAGGTCTCTGTAAGTAGTCGTTTTATCTATGGTTACGGTATATTCTTTACCATTTTGAAAAAAGGTAAGTTTGGCTTCCCCGTTTAAGTTTGCATTGATAACCCCACTATCTGTTGCAAGGGCTTTGCTTTGATACACATCTTTTTCAGCAAGTTGAGTTACATTAACTTTCATACTTTGTAAAGCCACACCCGCATCTGCACTTAAACTTGCGGCTGGGTTGTCCTTAATGCTAGAGCTTACCTTTCTAGCCGCAAAGGCTGTGGCGTCTCCTAGTGAAGAAACAGCAGTTTGAAAGGCTAAAAGTTTAGTCTTGATTTCAGTTAAATCCTTTTGTTTGGCAGCGTTTTCTTCTATCTTTTTTTTGTAAGGATCTATCCTCCCTGCCTCTTCTGCTTTTTTTAATTTGTCAATGGTCTCTTGGGTCAAAACCCCTGAAGCAAAGCCTAAGCTTGATAAAGTTCCTAGTGCCATTTTAACTCTCCTTATCGAATATCATACCAACCACTTCTTTAAAGTGCTCGGCTAGTCGCATCGCCTCTTCGCTTGGGATTTGGCGTATCTCTTTGCCTGTGGTCCTTTCCGTAACGCTAAGATACATTGAATTTATCTTATCGTTATAGCCAAAACGCACATTTGTGCCTAGGGCTTCCATTTGCCCATTAAGCTTCGTAGAAAGCTCTTGCAACTGCTCTGCAAAGCTTTGCTTTCCTTGCTCACCTTGCGTATTTGTCTTGTTATCCGCCTCGATTTTAGGGGCGTTTGCAGTGCTGGAATTTTGACTTTTCATACTTGAAGTCAGGTCCATTTGCTGCTGAGTCATTGCCTTCGATATTTCCATTTTAAAGTCCTTTTTAAAATTTCTATTCTTTATATCGACTAAATGAAAATTTTCTAAATACCTAAAAACGCAAAAATTTAAAAATTTTCTTTACAAATGATAAGCAAAAAGTGTGCCAAGTGATGTTAAAAAGTAAGGTAAAAGAAAAGTTTGGCTAAATTTAGCCAAAAATTTCAAATTGTTTAAAAAGCTTTGTGTCTTCCTCGATAATATTACGCAAGATGAGATTTTCCACTACTTTTTGAGAGCAGTCTGTTTGCTTTGGCCATTTTCTTTGATAGTCTTCAAATTCGTTTTTCGCTGTGGCATTTAAGCCTACGCGCTCATTTTGGATAAAAATGTCTCTTTGTGCGTCTAGATTATTAACCACTCTCCATACTAGCATATAAGGGTTTTCTAGGTGATTTTCTTTATCTAAAAAGACGCAAATTCTAAAATGCTTTTTGTATTTTAAAAGCTTGGTAAAACTTTCTTCAATCTTTTCTTTTTTATCCAGCAAAATGCACACAATAGGGCTTTTACACTCTGTATAAAACTGCTTTAAAGCGTGGATTTGTAATTCTTTTTCAAAAAGACTTTTTAGCATTTCATCGCTTAAGATTTCAAGCTCTTCTGCCTTAAAATGACAAGTTGCATCAAGGGCTGCCTTACCGCCAAAACAAGCATTAGGAGAAGCGTGGTCAAGCTGGTCGCAAATGCCTTGTGAGATATAAATTTTATTTACATCAAAGCGGTTTAAAATATAGGGGATTAAGCTCTCATAATCTTCCAAATTGGGGGCGTCTTTATCCACAAAAAGAGCGTGTTTCACAAAACTCATTTGCCCCACACCCCAAAGTGCGTGCATAATTTGCTGTGCGTGGGCTGGGTAGTGCGTGTGAATTTTAGCTAAGATGAGATTGTGAAAGACGCCATTTTCTGGCATTTTATAGTCGATTAAATCAGGAGTAGTTGTTTGCAAAAGTGGTAAAAAAATGCGTTCAGTCCCAAGCCCCATCACTCTATCTTCTAAAGGTGGCTTTCCAACCACAGTGGCTTGATAGACGGCGTCTTTTTTTGCATAAATTTTATCGACTTTCATCACAGGAAAAAGCTCAGGTGGGGTATAAAAGCCTGTATGGTCGCCAAAAGGACCTTCAAGCTTAAAATTTTCTAAATCCACATAACCCTCAATCACAAAATCACTATCATAAGGCACGAAAATCCCATTTTCACACGGTGTAAGCCTTGCATTTTGCTTTTTGATAAAGCCATAAAGCAAAAGCTCAAAAATACCCTTTGGAAGCGGTGCTTGCCCACACCAAATGTAAAGCGGGTCGCCTCCTATGGCTATGCTAACGGGCATTTTAGAAAGTCCTGCTTTTTTGTATTCGTTATAAAATAATGCCCCATCTTTATGAATTTGCCAGTGCATTAAAAGCTCGTTTTTGCCACTTACTTGCAAACGATACATTCCAAGATTATTTTGACTTTTATCAAGGCTTTGCGTATAAACTTGCCCCATAGTGATGAAAGGTGCAGCGTCTAAACTCCAAGTTTTTAAAATGGGTAAGTCCTCTAGGCTTGATACAATTTCATAATGATAAAGTGCTTTTTCTTTCTTAAACCTTTTAGGCGGAGCAAAACGCAATTTTGAAAGTTTGGTAAAAAAGTCAAATTTAGCTTTTAAGCTCGTGGGGATATGAAGCTTAGTTAGCTGTGAAATCTCATTTGCTACTTCTTCATAATCACGCGTTAGGGCTAAATTTAAAGCCTTTTTATTGCAAAAAGTATTCATCAAAACAGGATATTTATAGGCTTTTTTGTCTCTTATGGGCTGGGTGAAAAGTAGCGCCTTTCCCTCTTCAAATTTTTTCGCCTCGATGTAAGCGATGTGGGGGATTTCAAGCTCCACATCTAAAGGCTCATCAATGATTTTCAATAACTCATTTTGTCTTAAAAGTTCTATAAAGCGTCTCACAGCATAGCCTCCGCTCTTTTTAAAAGCTCTTTAGCACCTTTTTTGATAAATTCAAGTGCTAAATTTTCTCCAAAATTTTGATAATTTTTCTTCAAAATAATTCTTTTATCCCTTAAGATTTCTTTGCCATTAGGAAGCCCTAAGATAGAACGCACGGTGATTTGCTCTCCCATTAACTCCGCATTAATACCAATAGGCACTTGACACCCCCCCTCTAAAGTGCGGATAAAATCCCTTTCTATCTTGCTTTCAATGAGGGATTTTTCATCATTTAAACACGCAAGTAAGGTTAAAATTTCGCTATTATCTTTGCTTTGTATGCCTAAAATTCCTTGCGTAGCGGCTGGGACAAGCTCATCTTTGCTAAATTGATAAATAAATTTAAGCTCTTTTTCAAGTCCTAGCCTTTTTACCCCCGCACTTGCTAAAATGATAGCGTCAAATTCGCCTTTTTTAAGCTTTTCGAGACGGGAGTTGATATTTCCTCTCAAATTTATGATTTGCAAATCAGGACGCAAGGATAGAAGCTGCATTTTACGCCTTAAGCTTGTCGTGCCGACTTTAGCATTTTGCGGTAGGGCGTTTAGGTTTTCATAAAGCTCACTTAAAAGTGCGTCTGTATCATCTTCTCTTACGCTAAGTGCGGCTAAAACTAAGCCTTGCGGTAAGAAGCTAGGCACATCTTTTAAGCTATGCACGGCTAAATGCGCTTTATTTTCCAACATAGCATTTTCAAGCTCTTTTGTAAAGAGTCCTTTACCGCCTATTTTGGCTAAGGGGCTATCAAGCAAAATGTCGCCTTTGGTGCTAAAGCCCTCTAAGCACACTTCTATGCCGTGCGTTTTGCGTAAAATGTCTGCTATAAATTCACTCTGCCATAAGGCTAGGGGACTTTTTCTTGTCGCTATAATGAGCTTTTTCATTGTATCCCTTTAGTTTGATTTAAATTTTGCATTATATCATTTTGTGTATCAAATAAGCCTTGTGTGGAAAATCTTTTTTATAGATTGTGATTTGATTAATGAAAATTTTATTATAATTTATTATCAAGTTTTGATAATACAAAGGATTTTTTATGCTGCATTCTTTCAAACAAAAATATCTTGTTAATTTTTGGGATACTTTAAAGGCTATGATTGCACTTGCGATTATTGCTTCGATTTATTTTGGATTTTTTGGCACAGGTTGGCAGGTAACTGGTGAGATGACTCGCTGGGGTGGGGAATTTTTGGAGCTTTTTGGACTTGATACTAGTCAATATAGCTATTATAATATGACAAATTTATCGGGCAACCCTCTCACTCGCTATGAAGGACTTGTGCTTATTGGTATGTTTTTGGGTGCGTTAATTGCTGCTTTTTTGGCTAATAAGGTCAAATTTCGTCTCCCTGCATCTGGTATTCGTATAACTCAAGCTATTATCGGCGGTCTTTTGTCAGGTTTTGGGGCAAGACTTGCTTTTGGGTGTAATTTGCTTGATTTTTTTACCGGACTTCCCTATTTTTCTTTGCATACTTGGGAATTTGCTATTTTTATGGTCCTTGGAATATTTGTCGCCACAAAGGTGGGGAAACTTAAAATTTTTATGCCAAAAACTACCCTTGAAAAATGTGGCGTTAAGGGTAAAGGAATCACGCACGATAAAAATCGTGCAAACCGCCATTTTAAGTATGGTTTAGTGCTTTTTATCATTACGCTTATGTGGCTTATTTATCTTTTTAGCACAACAGAACCCTTTGCTTTAAAAGTTAAATCTAGTTTTTTGCCTTTGGGACTTATTTTTGGACTTATTTTTGGTTTTGTGATTTCTAGGGCACAAGTATGTTTTACATCGTGTTTTCGCGATTTATTTTTATTTGGCAGGGATAATGCTGCAAAAGGGGCGTATTATGGTATGATTATCGCTACATTTATTGTATTTATTCTTATGTTAAATGATTACAGCGCCTTTGTTAGAAATATTTCGTTAGCCGTGGCTATCGGTGCTTTTTTGTTTGGATTTGGCATTGTTTTTGCGGGTGGTTGTGAGTGCGGCTGGACTTATAGGGCGGCGGAGGGACAGGTGCATTTTATGATAGTTGGTGTGGCAAATTTTGCTGGAACTGCCATTTTAGCACTAGTTTATGATAAAATTCCAGCTTGGATTAAAGAGGGTCCTAAAATTCAGCTTATAAATGAACTTGGTGCTTTACCAGCCCTTGCTTTAAATGTCGGTTTTTTACTTCTTTCGCTTGCCTTAATTTTTGCTTATAAAAGACACTTTTTTGCAAAAAGGAGGGCTTAATGTTAAAAGAGATTGAAATCACCTACACACTTGATATACAGGGCGAGGCTTGTCCTATGCCAGCCCTTGCGACTGTGGAGGTATTGCCACAGTTAAAAAAAGGAGAGGTTTTAGAGGTGCTTTGCGATTGCCCACAAAGCATTCATTCTATCCCAAATGATGTGAAAAATAGGGGATGTAGGGTGCTTGAAATCGATCAGGACGGACCAACCTTGCGTTTTTTAATCCAAAAAATTTAGTGAATTTTAGTGCGGAAATTCATAGCGCGGTGTAAAGAGATGAAATCGACATTTTCCAAATTTACTCCGCTTGGAATTCCTTGTGCTATCTTACTAAATTTAAGCTCTAAATTTTTTAAATTTTCTTCTATAAAAAAGATTGTTGCATCAGAATGAACGCTATGCGTAAATGCAAAAATAAGCTCTTTGCTTTTTAATTTTTCTATCATTGCTTTAAGTTTATTTAATTTTTCCTCGTTTAATTCATCAAGGACGAAATAAAAGCCATTATACCCTCCGCTTTCTTCTAAAATCAAAACATCTTTAGCGTTTTCTACAAGACAAATGAGACTTTCATCTCTTTGAGTATCCGTGCAAATTTCACAAAGCTCATTTTCGCTCAAAGCACCGCATTGTTTGCAATTTTTGATAAATCTTAGGGCATTTTCTATATTGTGTGAGAGTTTCATACCTTCTAAAGGATTTTGCATACAGATATATAGGGCTAGGCGAATTGCCGTTTTTTTGCCTATGGTGGGAAGATTAGCAAAGCTTTCAACAAGTTCGTTAAATTTTTCTAAGCCCTTATAAGCCATTATTTTCTCCAAAAAAAATCTTAAAATGATGCGTGTGTTCTTTAAATGCGTATTTTAACTCAAAGTTGTGTAATTTACACACTTCATAAATGATATAAAGTCCAAGTCCCATACCCTCTTTATCTTTTGTGTTTTTATCACGCGTAAAGGCTTTGGTGTAAAATTCTAAAGAATGTTCTAGGGCTTGTCCTTGATTTTTAATCACAAAATAATGTTCAAAACACTCTAGCTCACAAGTGCCATTTGTGGAGTATTTAAGGGCATTATCTAAAAGATTTTTGATAATGAGAGAAAAAATTTCTATATCTGCATTAATAATAGGGTCATTGTGCAAATTGATTTTTATCACTTTGTCAAAATCATCTCTTAAAAGGGAATTTTTTGCTTCATTTAAAAAGGTGCTAAAATGGTGATTTTCAAGGATAAGATTATAATTTTTTGAAAAAAGATTTTCTATTTTAGCAAATTCGTTAATGAGATTATTCATTCTTTCAAAAATTTCTATAAGGCGTATTTTTTGCTTTTCATCTTTGGTCATTTCGGCGATAATTCTACCCTTACCAATAGGCGTTTTAAGTTCGTGCATAATGGTTCTTAAAAAAAGCTGTCTTGAGTGGATAAGGTCTTGATTTTTGCGATAAGCCTTGTCAAATTCTAGGGCTATCATACCTATTTCATCTTTGGAGTAGTCTTTAAAATCGGGCGTTTCATTGCTATTAATTTTAATGATTTCATTTTTAAGCTTTTTAAAAGGCTTTAGGGAATTTAATACGGAAAAATACATAAAGATAAATAAAAAGGCAAAAAAGAAAAAGCTAGTAAGTAAAAGTCCATAAATTCTATCGTTATCTTTTTGCTTGAAAATTCCACTAAAATGCTCACAGTTAATGCTAAGATAAATATTATGATGATAAAGTAAAGAAGAAAAAGAGCAGTCGCTTTCCCTAGCCTCAAAAAGCTTTTCGGCTTTTTTATGGATACTTTGTGTGAGAGAGTTTGGTTCTAGCTTTTTAAAGCCCATATTTTCAAGGTCTTTTTTAAGGTCATTGTTTAAATAACTTCTTTTTTTACTAGCGACTAAAAATTTAATAAGATCTGCCTGTTTGGCATTAACCTTTTCATTATAAGCATTTCCTTCTATCTGTAAAAGCACGACAAAAAGAACACAAACGATGATAAAGGTAAGGGTAAAGAGGATTATAAGTTTAGATCGTATTGTATAAGTTTGTATCATCCTACGAGTTTATACCCTATACCTCTAACAGAAAAGATGTATTTTGGTGCTCTTGAATTATCACCTATTTTAGTTCTTAAGCGTCCTATAATGACATCAAGGCTTTTGGAGTCCCTATCTCTTAAGCTTTTGCAATGGCTTACTAGCTGCTCTCTTGAGATGGAAAGTCCGTGTTGAGAGATGAGGTATTCTAAAATTTCATACTCGGCTGGAGTTAAGGTTAGAGTGCGACCATTACAAGAAATTTCATGGCGCCTCTTATCAACCTTAAAATCGGAATTGATATTTTCTTTAGTGTCCTCTTCTAATCTTCTGCTACGGCGAACTAGACTCATAATCCTTGCATACATTTCTTTAGGATCGTAAGGCTTTGGCAGATAATCATCAGCACCGATTTGAAGTCCCATAACCTTATCGCTTAAATCACCCCTAGCAGAAGAGATGATAATGGGGATATGGCTTTTTGCCCTTATCTCTTTACACACTTCAAGCCCATCAATGCCCGGTAAAGTTAAGTCTAAAATAAGGCAATCATATCCATCAAGTCCGCCATTTAGGGCGTTTTTAGGAGATTCGTAATTTGTGATGTTAATATTAAACTGCACCAAATATTCAGAAAGCAACTGAGCAAAATCCGCATCATCTTCTATCATTAAAACTTTCATCATTTTTGCCTTTCTTTAATAAAGGTTCTTTTTTATTCATTATAATGCAAATTTGTTACTAAGATATAAATATTTTTTTAATTTTTGGCTAAAAAATTAAAGGCGTTTATTTATGAAACAAAACGCCTTTAAATAAGCTCTTCTGGTTTAAATAAAGTGGCGTTTTCATCTCCTAATACCCATTTATCATTGTCGTATTTGATGGCTATTTTTTCTAAAATGTCTCTTATCATATCTTTACTTGGCGTTACGCCATTTTGCATCATCGGTATGCACTCAAGGCATATATCATCAAAGCTCACGCTTTTATATTGCCTTTTCGCACTTCTTAAATAAGAAAGTATGAAATAACGCGCCCTTTGCTCGATAGGGATATCGTGTCCTCTTAGCTTTTGCCCTTTTTTAATGTGGTATTTTTCACTTGTTTCATCATAATCAAAATTTTCATTAATAAAGGGAGTTAAGTCCATATATTCTTTTGCTAGAGTATGCAAAAAGCCAAGCTCTAGTGCCTTAATATTAATAGAACCATAAATTTCTTCTAAACTCGCTCCATCATTTTTAACTATCAATGCTTCGATATGGTTTAACACAAAGCCCAAAATATCATCGCCAAGCTCTGCTTTTGTCAAATGCTTAGGGTCTTTAACCTTTTTAAAATACATTATAAGCTGTCCGCTTAACACGGTAAAAGAATATTGCCTTTTTTTAAAGCTTGTCTGTCCATTACTCTGCCTTATGCTTCCTACATATTCAAAGCCTATTTTTTGTGCTTCCTCGACTAAAATTTGCCAAAGTTGCAAGTCTTGATGCTGAAAGACAAAGGCAAGCCACCTATTGTATTTTAGCACTCTATACATTTCTTTAAGGCTTGCTACCATAAGGCTTTTATACTCCTCTCGCCCCTTATCTAAACTCCCCTTTTCTATGCACTCTTTTTCCCTCGTGCTTAAATCGACATCTAAATCAAGCCAAGCATTCCACATCACACTAAGATCTAAATAGGGGATTTTCGCACCATAAGGAGGATCTGTATAGATGAAATCCACGCTTTGATTTTGAATTTCTTTTAATTTTGTCGCGTCAGCTTGGAAGATTTTATCGCCGTTAAAATGTTCTAAAAGGGAATTTGTCCTATCTAAATCTTCCTTTCTTTTTTCTAAAAAAGAGCTTTTAAAGTCCTTTATCACTCCACTTAAGGGTGCCAAATATGCCTCATAAAATTCAGGTGAGTATTCTAGCTCACTTTTACCCTTTATCACTCTTTTGACTTTTCTTTCAAAGGTTTTAGCAGTATCTAAAAAAGTAGGTTTAGGAGCAAGGCGGTAGCGATAATAGAAAGCAAAATAATTTCCCCCTCCATTTGGAGTTTTATGATAAGTCAAATTAATCAAGCTTAAAGTATTATAAAACGCTAGCAGCAAAGCCAGTCTTAAATTTTTCCTTTTTTTCCAAATTTGCTTATCCCTTGTTTTACTTGTGTGCTTAAAGATGAGTTTTCTAAGTAGGGCAAGCTCTGCTAATTGTAAAGGGCTAAAAAGCTTTAAAACGCTATTTACATCACTACCCTTAGCCAAAAGCTCATCTTTGGGTATCCATAGCACTTTTTCTTGTTTTTCTATACTTGCCATTTCTCCAAAATCCTCATTTATGGCGTTAGGATAGTATGAAGCGTCTTTTAAAAGCTTTTTAGCCTCTTTTTCATTTTTAGGGCGAAGTAGCTCAAATTCTTTTAAAATTTCCTCACTTAAATAAGATAAGTCGCTTAAACTAATCTTCGCACACAAGGCTTTTGTCATAAAGATAGAAAGAGGATTTAAATCCGTGTGAATTCCTTGCCTACCAGTCATCAAAGCTTCAATAGCACTTACTCCACTGCCTCCAAAAGGATCTAGCACTACATCACCTCTTGCTGTAAAATGATTAATATTATTTTTTACCACATCCCAGCTTTGCCTTGTGAAATATGCCACACAGCCAAAATACCGTGCCTTTGCTTGCTTTTGTGGAAAAGATACGGGGTCTGGTAGCTTTTTGCTCAAATACCACTCATCGTTTTGTTGGTTAATGATAAAGGTGGAGCTTAATGCCTTTAACTCCATGCTTAGATAGTATTTTAAAGTGTCAAAATGATAATCCTCATCAAAAAGAACTTCTAAATCACACTCCAAAATAGCCTTTTTATGTCCTACTTGGAAAAGCTTAAATTCCAAGCCATTACAAAGGGCGTAAAAAGGAGCGCGTAAGGCGTCATTGATAGCATAGTAAAAAACCTGTGCTTCGTTTTTGCTCCCTTTTTCTATGTTTTGATTAGGTGCTTTAGCGTCTAAAACGCAGTGCACCTCGCCGTTAAGATACAAAGTATAATCAGGCGTGATATAAGTTTTTGTTTTAGAATTTGAGCCTGTGATTGTGGGCTTTTGTAGAGTTTGACTTCTTAAAATTTCAAGTGTAGCGTTTTTATCCAGTCCTTTATCGATGAAGCCTAGTTTGTCTAAAAGGGGCTTAAGAAGCTCTTCACGCACAGAGTCTTCTTTAAAAGCACTTCTAAATTTCTCATCATTTTTCAGCTTTTCAAAAATTTCTTTCAAATCTTTCATTTTCTATCCTCGATAATTTCTACATCGATGATTTCTTCGCTATGCTTTTTTGGCTCTTTTTTATAAAAATTTGCTTGCACTTTCGCCTGAAAAACAAGCCCAAAAACAAGCACTAAAATTCCAAAAACAGAACTCAAAACGCCCGGGATTAAAAATAAAAATCCCGCTATCACAAAGGCAAATTGCTTTAAAGTGTCCTTAAAACCACCCATTTGAAAACTAAGCATATTTCTCCAAAAGAGTGCTAAAAGCACGACTCCAGCTATCATACTTAAAAGCATAAAAATCAAAAAATTTCCAAAACCAAAAGCGATGATAAAGACCGCACAAGCGATGAGTTCAACGACAAGAAAGGGCGCACCCAAAGAAAGCTTCATGATAACACCTCTTTAAGTGTATCTAAAGCCGTGTCCGCCTTAAGCTTCACCTTACTCAAATCCTTTCTTTTCACAAGCTCAAGCTCATTATTTTCTAAGCCTTTACCTATGATAAGAGCGTAAGAAAATCCCATTAATTCAAAATCATTCATTTTCACACCATATCTTTCATTTCTATCATCTAAAAGCACACTAATGCCAAGCTTTTTTAACTCTTCATATAAGCCTAAGCCTAAATTTAAGGCTTTTTCGTCCTTAATGTTTGAAAGAATAATGACAAGCTTAAAGGGACTTAAAGCCTCCTGCCAAATTATGCCCCTTTCATCAAAACTAGCCTCCACTGCCACAGCTACTAAGCGACTTACCCCCATACCATAACAGCCCATTACAAAAGGCTTTGCCTTGCCATTTTCATCAAGAAAAGTTGCCTGCATCGCGGCGGAGTATTTTGTGCCGAGTTTAAAAATGTGTCCTACTTCTATGCCCTTGCTTTTTACAAGTTTTTCGCCACATTTTATACAACAATCCCCCTCTTTAACTTCCACCAAATCCTTAAACCTTTCTTCATTTAAATTCACGACATCAATGCCTATAAAATGATAGTCTATCTCATTTGCTCCCATAATCATTTGCTTTTCATTTTTTAGCTCATTATCGATATAAAAATCCACATTTTTAAGCCCTATAAAGCCTATAAATCCGGGCGTTAAGCCCGCAGCTAGCAATTCCTCTTTTTCGGCGTCGATGAGTTCTAAAGCCTTGCAAGCATTTTGTGCCTTTGTTTCTTGCAGGTCATCACAGCCCCTTATAAAAAAGACGACAAGTTTCGCTCCGTCTTCATAAAAAGCCTTTTTCACCACAGCTTTAATAGTATAAAAGGCGTTGATTTTAAAAAATTCTGCCAAACTCTTAATGGTCTTAACATCTGGAGTGTGAAATTTACTTGCAAAATTTGCTTCAGGGCGTTCTTCATCGCAAGTTTTTTTCGCTCTTTTTGCTGCTTCTATATTTGCAGCGTAATTGCAATGAGAACAGAGCAAAATATCATCTTCGCCATTTTGTGCTAAAACCATAAATTCCTTACTTCCACTTCCCCCTATGGCTCCGCTATCAGCTTCAACAACTCTAAAGTCAAGTCCTAAGCGTGTTAAAACTTTGCAATAAGTTTCGTGCATATTTTCAAATTCACGCGTTAAGTCTTCTTCGTCTTTGTGAAAACTATACGCATCTTTCATTACAAATTCGCGACATCTCAAAAGTCCAAATCTAGGTCTAGCTTCATCACGAAATTTAAGCCCGATTTGATATAAATTAAGCGGAAGTTGCTTGTAGCTTGTGATTTTATTTTTAACAACATTAAGCATAGCTTCTTCGTGTGTAGGTCCTAAAACAAAGTCGTTTTCTTTTCTATCTTTAAAGCGTAAAAGTTCTTTTCCAAAGACATTATAACGCCCACTTTCTCGCCAAAGGTTAGCTGGCGTGCTAAAGCTAAGGCTCGTTTCTAAAGCTCCTGCCTTATCCATCTCTTCTTTGATAATGTTTTCTATTTTATCATAAACCATTTTACCAAGCGGTAAAAAATTATAAAGCCCACTGCCATTTTGCTCGATAAAACCTGCTCTTGTTAAAAAAATATGGCTAGGTAAAGTCGCATCTTTTGGGGCTTCTTTAAGGGTTGGGGCGTAAAATTTACTAAATTTCATTGTGTTCTCCTAGATTGAAAAGATAGCGTAAAGATTGAATGACTTCTTCGCTCTTTTTACCTTGCAAGTGCTTTAAATTAAGCGTTGGCTCGTGCAAAAAGGCTTTGAAAACTTGGTGGATTAATTTTCTTGCTTCCTCTTCGTTTGATTGTTTTAAATAGCCTTTTGAAAGAGCGATTTGAAGTTGTTGATTTGCACAAGCTTTAGCCTTTAATCTTAATGCTTTTATGGTAGGTGTTAGAGCTAAATCACTTAGAATTTTAAAAAATTCATGCGTCATCGTCCCTATAATGCTATAAGCTACACTAGCTTCACATTCTCTTAAGGCTAAGTTTTTCCGCACAACTTCTTCTAGGTCATCAACTGCAAAAACTTTGATTTTATCATTTTCGTTTAATTCAATATCCCTTGGCACGGCAATATCGAAAAAATAGCGTTTAAACTCCACATTTTTAAGCATATTATTTGTAATAAGAGCGTTTTTAGCATTAGTCGCCGAGAAAAAAAGTATGTAAGTGTTAAGATAATTTTCTAAATTTTCAAGGCTATCAAATTCGCAATTTAATTCTTCGCTTAATTTTTTAGCCTTGCTTAAATCGCGGTTTAAGATGATGATCTTTGCTCCTGCTTGTAAAAGGTGTTTGCAAGTTAGTTGTGCCATTTCCCCAGCACCGATGACAATGGCTTTTACTTGACTTAAATCAAGCAATTCTTTAGCCTTAGCTACGGCGACCGAGGCAACAGAAATGGGATTTTTAGAAATTTGAGTTTGATTTCTTACCTTAGCGGCACATTTAAAAGCGTGATGTAGGGCAAATTCTAAATGCTCTCCGCAAAAATTCAAATTTTTAGCAAAATGAAAGGCTTCTTTAATTTGTCCTGTAATTTGCGTTTCGCCTATGACAAGGCTATCAAGTGAGCTGACAACTGAAAAAAGATGATGAATTGCCCCGCTATCTTCAAAAAAGTCCGCCCTTTTTTCTAAATCATTTTTATCTACTTCGCAAAGTAAGGCAAGGCTTGTAATGATGTGTTTGCCTACTTCTTTTAAATCCTTCACAAAGGCTAGAATTTCAACGCGGTTGCAAGTGCTTATCACAAGGCTTTCCATAATATTTTCTTTAGAAAGAACAAGTTTTAAAAATTGCTCTTTTTTCTTTTCATCATTAAGTGAAAGTCTTTCCCTTAAGCTTAAGTCTGTGTTTTTGTGCGTAAAACTAATGCAAAAATAGTGCATTAAAAATCCCTATCTATCAAGGCTTTAATGATAGCTTCTAGCTTTTCATTTTTATCATTTTCAATGGCTTTAAGACTTAAATTTCCATATTCTTTAGCTTTTTTAATGCTTTGCTCTATGATATTTTTTTCTTTAAATTTTTGCTTTAGCCATAATCTTTCTTCCGTATTTAAATCTTTTTTAAATAAATTTTTTAGGATATCTTTGTCATTTTTGTGTAAATTTTCATATAAATCTATATAGGCTAAAGTTGTTTTACCCTCCTTAAAGTCGCTTAATGTGGGCTTTCCAAGTGTGGCTTCATCACTTGTAATGTCAAGGATATCATCAACGATTTGAAAGGCAAGTCCTAAATTTTTACCATACTTTGCAAAAGCTTCTTCATTAAGTCCTGCTAAAATCGCTCCGCACCTTGCACTTGCCTCAATCAAAACGGCGGTTTTGTGGTAAATCATCGTTAAATAAGCTTCTTTATTTGGATTAAATTCCTTACTTAAATTCACGTCCATAAGTTCGCCTATGGCAAGCTTGCAAACAGCGTTTGAAAGAATTTGGGCGATTTTTGGCTCTTGTTTAGAAAGCTCATAAAAGGCTTTAGAATACAAAATATCACCAAGCATTAGGGCATTTTTAGCACCAAATTCAGCATTGATAGACCTTGCCCCACGTCTTAATTCGCTCTCATCAATGATGTCATCGTGAAGAAGACTAGCAAGGTGGATAAGCTCTATAATCGCACACAAAACATAAGCTCCTTGACTTTCTCCTGCTATGCTTAAAAGGAGTTTGGAGCGAAGTTTCTTGCCTGTGTTTGTTTGAGAGAGCATTGTTAAAATGGGTTCGTAAGAAAGTTCTAAAAGATAGCTTTGTATGATTTTATCGATTTCTTGCACTTTAGTTCCTTGTTGGTGGCGTAGTTTGTGGTTGATTTAAATCAATCATCGGCACGATTTGATTATTTTGCGGTGGGTTTTTTAGGGACATTTTGCGTGGGTCTAAAAACTCAACCATAAGCCTAGAATCCTTATCTTCGATATAAATCGTAAAGGTGGCAATACCCTTTTTATAATCACTAAATTCTAAAATAAGTCTCGCTCTGTCAATGTGAGGATTACGATAATCAGGAATTAAAGTTTGCGAAGCCCAGTCTAAATTCCTGCGTAAAGAAAGCACAAATTGACGCGGAAATTTTCTAAATTTAGAATGCACAATGATATTGGTATTATCAAAAAGAGTCCAGTAAAAATCAAAATTTTGCACCCTGTCTTCATAGCCCAGTTCTTTAATTTGCACACTAGCTCTTTCATCTTTTTTAAGCTCAAATTTGTAAGTGTAATCAAACACAGGTGCCGAAGCAAAGGCACTTATCGTTAAAAAAACTAGCGTAAAAAAAACTTTCATTTAGCCCTCGTGTCCTAAAATTTTTGCTCCAAGTTCTATGTAAATATCATTTTGTCTTTGTGTGATAAATTCACCATTTTCCAAGATGAAATTTTTAAGGTCATTTTCATTTAAACCCTGTTTTTCTAAAAGCTCAACCATAGCAATGTATTCCGCAAAAAAGTTTTCAAAAGTTTTTTCTAAGGCGCCTAAATTTCCATTTTGGATAATTTCTAGGAATTTTTCTTTAGGGCTTTTATTTAGCATTGCATCAAGTAAATCCATTTTTTCCCCTTAATTTTAAATTTTTGATTATAGAATTTTAAGAGTTAAAAAGAGTTTAAGGTTATAAATAACTTGGTGCATCGTTTGAAAAGAGGATTAAATCTCCATTTTTAGTATGTTTAGCTAGGACTTTTACAAGCTCGGCTTTTTCTTTTAAAATGATTTTGTTGATTTTAAGCTCTTTTTCAAAAAGTGCGGCATTAATGTGGGCGGAGATGATGGCTAAATCAAAGCTTTCATTGATGATTTTGGCAAGTTTTATATTATCCTCCTTGCTCCCCTCGATAATGCCCGGAGTTACTAAAATTCTGCGTCCTTGATAGCTTTTTGCTAAAACATAACTCTCACTCATACCCTTAAAATTTCCATTAAAACCATCATCGATGATGAATTTTGGCTCTTTTGAGATGATTTGTAGGCGGTGCTCTACGGCTTTTAGATGAGAAATTTGCTTTTTAATTGTTTCAAGTTTTACGCCTAAAAAATTCGCACAGCACACACAAGCACATAAATTTTCTGCGTTAAATTCTCCCAAAATCTTACTTTGAAATTTTTTTTCTTTTTCGTTTAAACGCATTGAAAAGTTTAGTCCCTCAAGGCTTGAATGCGTTTGAAGAAGCAAAGAATCGTAAATTTGAATTTTTTCTTCATCGTTTTTTAGGGTGCTTGAGTGTAAAAAGGCTTGTTTGAGGCGTTTTGATTGTAGGGCTTCAAGTTTTGTTTCTCTTATGGTTTCTATGTTTTTAAAATATTCTAAATGTGCTCCGCCAATTTCCCCTACAATACAAATTTGAGGCTCTAAAAATAAGCTTAATTCTAAAATGTCTCCTTTAAGTCTAGCACCTGCTTCAGCAATGTAAATTTGAGTGTTTTCTTGTAGATTTTCATTAATATCTTTAACAATTCCCATTAGGGTATTCACACTTCTTGGACTTTTATGCGTGATAAAATCATCTTTTAAAAGCTCATAAAGAAAATTTTTAATGCTTGTTTTTCCAAAACTCGCGGTAATGAGTATGATGGTCAAATGATTATTTTTTAAGATTTTTTGTTTAGCTTTTTTGAGAAAATAACGCGCTTGTAAAAGGTCTAAAATTTTAAGAGAAAGTAAAGCACAAGGCAAACTTAAAAGATTAAAAAGAAAAGAAAAACGCAAAGAAAGTATAGAAAAAAGGACATTAAAGGCAAATACAAAACAAAAAAACCACTTCACTTTCGCGGTAAAAACGAGCTTTTTGTCAATGCCTTTATGCCAAAAATATAAAATGGGAGTGTGAATTAAGACAAAATATGCCAAAGAAAACCACGAAAAACCTAAAGATGTGATGAAAATAAGATAAGGTAAGCCTAAAAAATAAAGATGTAATAAGGGTTTATGATAGTGAAAAACAAGGCGTTTGAGCTTGTAAGAATACCACTGAAGAGCTAAAATGAGATAAAAAGCGACACAAAAATTAAATAAAAGAGTATTTAAAAAATAGATACTATGAAGCATTTTTAGCCTTTTTGATGGTATCAGCAATGAATTTGGCATTTTGCAAAAAGAAAAAATGATCCCCTCTTAAAGGATAAAATGCGTTTTTTTCTATCAAGGTGCTAATAAGCTCTCCGCTTTTAAGAGGTGTGGCTTTATCTTGCTCTCCCCAAAAAATAAGACTTTGATTTTTAAGGCTTTTAAAAATTTCACCAAAATCCTCATCAACGACTCTTTTAAAAGTTTCATACATTAAAGGGCTTAAATTTGCTCCGTCCTTACTTGCAAAAAAGCGGTAAAAAGAGCCAAAACCAAGTTTTTTAAGGAATTTAAAAAGAGTGATTTTGAAACGCACTTTGAAAGATTTTGATAAGATAATGCCAGCACTTGAAAGTAAAATTAAGAAAGCGTTTGGAGTTTTTCTAGCAAGAAGGGCGCAAATTTTCCCCCCAAAAGAATGCCCCATAAAATAGGCGATTTCCCAGCCTTTTATTTTTAAAAACTCCTCCAAAATCAAGCCATAATCCTCGCTGTGAAGCACTTCTTCCACGCTTGATTTACCAAAGCCGGGTAAATCCACATAAATTTGACAAAAGTCTTTTAAATGATGTGAAAAAGCACTCATCATAAGCTCTTTATTTGCTCCCCAGCCATGCAAGATGAGAATTTTTTCTTTTTTTTCAAGCCCTATGATTTCATAGCTAAGAGCATAATTTTTATTTTTATAACTCACCGTGCTTTGTGCCATTTTATGCCTTTTGATTTTTATAGATCTTTTCCAAAAGTTTGACCGCTTCTTCTAAACGCTCATATTCTTTAACACTTAACATCACGGCTTCAAATTTGTTATTTTTAAGAATGACAATTTTGCCAGAAGGATTTGTTTTTAGCCTTTCTAAAATGGGGCTAAAATTTCTAACCACTTCAGTCGCTGTGTAAATTTCATCTTGCTTACAAAGCATTATAATTTACCTTTTTGCCCATTGATACTATGCAAAAAACTATAATTTATCTTAATTTTAGTTTCGTTTTTTACACTATTTACAAGGTTTTTAAGTGTAGCATTGAAATCTTTAAAGAGATAATTTGCCAAAGAACCCGGATTTGGATTAATTTCATTTAAATACACTTCATCATCGATGATGAAAAAATCACACCGTATCAAAGCACCCTTAAAAAGAGGATTGTAAATTTTGCTAAAGGCTTTTTTTAATTTTTCTTTTAAATCTTCATTTAAATTTGCTTCGATAAGTTCGTTATGTCCACAAAAGCTAAGATATTTTTGCTCAAAGTCTAAAAATTCCTTTTTCTTAGGCTCTTCTATGATAGAAAAAATAAACTCATCTGCTATCATACAACCTGCTAAATTGTATTCTTTAATGTCTTTTTTAAATTCTTCTATAAGCAAAGTGTCATCAAATTCAAAGCCCACATCTTTGGCATAGTTAAATTCCTCTTCGTTTTTCGCCACGCTAATGCCTATACTACTTCCTAAACGCACAGGCTTTACAATGCAAGGAAAGCTTGGCTTAAAATTCGTTTCAAGCCCT